>JAFAQG010000790.1 GCA_019246575.1 Acidobacteriaceae bacterium | reverse complement strand
TAAGATTCGTGATCTAATGCAGTGCCTCCCCACAGACCGAACGGTACCCGCACCCGCGGCATCGCGCGGCATGATTGTGGTCCCTGTGCACAACAGATCCAGCGCGAGCCGCTCGAATCTCCTCCGCCAATTGGAGGACTCTTCGCTTCTCGTCAGGCGTATACCGGATCTTCCGCTGCAGATCCCCATACTGCAAAATGCCGTATGGCACGCGCAGTCCGAGCGCATCCTCGATCAGAACGCAGTACGTCATCAGCTGATATACATGCGCATCATAGGGACCGGAACGTGGACAAGCCGAGGATTTCAGCTCTACCGGCACGATCCCATCGGCGGTTTCGATCAAGTAATCAGGCCGGCCGGCGAGGCGGAACCGGTGTGAAACGAGCGGCGATTCGAGATGTTGTCGTCCCGCGTCGTCGTAAACCACAGCGCCTTGCGGCAAGCCCGTCTGCGCTCTGCGCCTGAAATACAGCCATGCGATAAACGCGATACCGGCGAGGAGAATTAAAACCGCTGTCACGGAGCAAGCATCCGATACAGTAGGAAGCCGATAATCAGCAGCAGCGCGATTCCAAGGACGCGGGCGGCCATTCTCGATTGCGCAGCGGTCGCGGTTCTTTCGGCGTGAGCTTCATGCCATTCGACACCGGAGTCGCGTTCTGGGCCAGCATGCTGCGTTGGCGCATTGACACGCGCCAGATACCACGCTCTTTTGCAGAAGACGTAATTGGCGATTTCAGATGCGGTTACGTACCGCTCATTTTCCATTGCTCAGGTAATCGACACGCGAGGCCGCCGTGTAATCGACAGTGTCCCCGATTCGCAAACGCAATTCCTGTAACCACTTTCGCGGGTTGCTCCCATGCATAACACGCCCGACGAATCCCAGCCGATCCGCAATGTTGCCCCGGTTCGTGCGAATGTCATCCCTCGTTGCCTCGGCATACTGACGGACGAACTCGCCGATGTCGGCAGGCCTGGCGAACACGTACGTGGCATTGCCCAACTGCGGGATCTCGGCTACGACCGTTCGGCCCAGATGGAAAATGTATTCGCTACGCAACAGAAAGAAATTGATGCTGCGCTTCTTCAGCTGCTCATAAAAGAAAGGATCGTAGTCGGGCTTCCAGCAGAATTGCGCGACATCGAAGTCGTCCGGAATTCCGCATTTCCGGCAGAGTTCCGATAGTTGCCGATGGTCGAGAGGTTCGCGTTCAAGTCGGCCGCGAATACGTTCGATCGCATCGTGATACTCGCCAAATCTCCGGTACGCACGCCGCGCGGCCCTGAGCGCATCGCCCGCGCTTGCAGGCAGCGCGATGTTCAGTCTGCTGGGAATCCCGAGGTGCCAATTGACGAGGCGCCACTCGCCATCGCGATGACGATATTTGCCGGACTCGACAAATGCTCCGGAAACGCCGATTTTCGTTCCCACGAGATGCTTCCATTGATTCCACGTCGGGTCCCAGCCCAGCGGCAGGAGTCCGGGATCGACGTAAATCTCCGTTTTCCGTCGGCTGTCCCGATACACGGCGTATCCGTCATAGAACCTGAACTGCCGCAATCGAGCCCGGAACGCGCGCTGCGTCTGGTGTGGGGAATACGAAAGCAGCCGCCGGACGAAGAAGGTCTCCCCGTCATCCGCCAGTTCGCCAGAAACCACGCACTGCCCGTATCCGCCATATGGAAACAGCGCCGGCGAATCCGGATCGCGCAGCAATGCGTCGTAGCAGGAACGCAGTTCGGGTGCGACAAAACATTGAAGGCCCGCTCTGTCCATCGCAGTTCCATCGGGTTCTCCCGGTCTGACAGTTCGAGCCGCCGAATCCGGTAGCAGAGCCGCAGATCAGCAAACGACGCCGTAGACACGGCACGGAGCAACTCATAAAGCGTCGTCGACCGGTCCTCGCCCCACTGCCGCGGGAAGAAATAAAAGTGATCGCGGACCGCGCAGTTCGGCAGATGTAATGAACTGATACCCAGAGAGCCTTCGTGGATTTCGGCACGCACGAAGTGCTCGCCACGCTTCTCGTTTTTCGGCGCCGTCACGTACCCGATGCGGCAAAGATAGAGCTGCCGCGGTTTGTGCCCATTTCGCGTTTGCGCTGTTAACAATTCCGAAACCGGAGCAGTTGAATTCTGACCACAAATGAGATCTCCGACACGCAAGTGCGCCGCTGCCATTCGTGGCACGAGAACCTGGCCGCCATCGGTCACGCAGCAGCTGGTTTCCCCATCCGGGCGGAGAGCGCGGATGCGCGAGCCGCTGCCGGGCGCTGAAGTAGCCATTCGAGCCCTAATTGAGCAGATCGTTTCCTGGGTGGAACACGGGTTCCACATCCATTTCTCGCAAAGCGGCGGCGTCAGCCGCCGCCTGATCGAGATCGGGAAGACTCAGATCGGGCTCGGGAGTGTAAGGGAGATCGTCCGCCAACGGCGCTTGCTCCTCGGATGACGCAGAGTGATCGGGATCAGCCCCGCATTGCGGGGGCACCGGCTGTGATTCGTTGGCTTCGTCGATTTCGAAGCCGCATTCAGGACAAAGCATTTGTTTTCCTCATCCAAAGTCTAAAACGCGATCTGGATTTCGCCAAAAGCGCATGAGCGGCGGGTGTGAGAGCGTCCATGCCGCGAGTTCCGGGTCTCGCCGTTGCCCGACAACCTCGATCTCGGGATTGTGGCAACGGCCGCCCTCAACGTGCCAGACTGATGGAATCGAATTCGGCGAGATATCGCGGCGAGGCGACCGAGGCGGGTGGATAGTTCGGTGCGCTCTTGTATCGCTGCCGCAATTCGCCCTTCTGCCCGGTGGACAAATTGCCCAGATTTCCGTGCGAAAGGTAAAACAGATGCCCCGATGCGATCACCTTCTGATTCCCGTTTGTTTGACGGAGTGTCTCGGCCATGGGTGAGTGGAGGGGAATCATGGTGTTGCTGTCGCGGGAACCGAAGACGTATCGGCCAGCCGTCGCAAATTCCACCGCCTCCGGGAATTTCTCGCACTCGGGGAAGAACGAAACCGCGATGTGGTTACCGTCGAGGTGAAAACGGACGGTCCGTGTCCAGTTGTCAAAACGCCCTGATGCGCCAAACACGTCGACAATGCGCTGCTCCCAATCGTAGGGATCCGGTTTGCGGATACCTGCCCGCTTGATTGGGTTCGGCTCGTTTGTGTATCGCATGTTCGCATCGCGGTAGTCCTGCATCAGCTCGCAGAATGTGCGCTGTTTCTCCGCGGTGCCGGGGGCCGAAACCGCCGAGGACTCTTCGGCCCCGCTGCGATCGCGCCTCGCGTTCCCCGAGCTTCGTCCCTCTGAAACCGCTGTGCCGCTCTCGAA
>JAFAQG010000158.1 GCA_019246575.1 Acidobacteriaceae bacterium | reverse complement strand
GACTGGCGGAGCGAAGGCGTCATCTATTTGGACCATTCGCTGAACGCACGGCTGCGCCCCGTGCCCGTGCAGGCCGTGCATCTTGGTGACGGGTTTTGGGCCGCGCGGCGCAAAGTCACCACCGAGCGCAGTCTTCCCACCATGCTGCAATTACTCGAAGAGCACGGCGAGGTGGACAATTTCCGCCGCCTCTCCGGCCGTAAAAACGTTCCGCGAAAGGGCCCTGTCTACACCGACTCGGATGTATATAAATGGATCGAAGCGGCCGCCTGGGCCATCGCCTCGAACGAAACCTCCGCGGCCGACAAGGACAAGTTCCGGGTCGAAATCGAATCCCTCGCCTCCGATATCGTTGCCGCCCAGGAACCCAGCGGATACCTGAACACGTACTATTCCGGCGATAAAGCCCATCTCCGATTCACCGAGATGACTCGGTCGCACGAGGGGTATTGCCTCGGGCATCTGATCCAGGCGGCTGTCGCATACTATCGCGCAACGGGCAGCCGCATCCTGCTCGATCCCGCCATCAAATTCGCGAACTACATCGTCGACAACTTCGGTCCCACCAAGCGCCCGTTTCTCACCGGCCACCCGGAGCTCGAGATGGCGCTCGTCGAGCTCTATCGCACCACCGGCGATGCG
The DNA here is from genome assembly GCA_019246575.1 of Acidobacteriaceae bacterium. The sequence goes on along the minus strand of JAFAQG010000158.1, from coordinate 2,752 downwards.
CGCTATCTGGAGTTCGTTCGCTATATCTTCAGCGGCGTCGAACGAGACCGTCTGAAGCTCAAAGATTCCGAAATCCGCTATATGTTCAGCGGTAAGCCCTTTACGTCCCGGACGGAGTTCGAAGGACACGCCGTCCGTGCGCTCTATGCAGCATCCGGAGCAACGGACTACCTGGCCGAAGCGGGCGATCCCGCCTACAAGCGAACCTTGGATCTGCTTTGGACCGATCTGACCACCCGGAAAACGTACATCACCGGCGGAGTTGGATCTCGCGCCACGGGCGAGAGCTTCGGAGATGCCTACGAGCTTCCCAGCGCGGAGGCGTACGCCGAAACCTGCGCTGCCGTCGCCAACGTCATGTGGAACTTCCGCATGTTGGCCCTTACGGGCGACGCGAGGTACACCGACGTTCTCGAACGTGCGCTTTACAACGGCGTAAACTCCGGGATGTCTCTGTCCGGTACCCTTTATTGCTATCGAAACCCGCTCGCCTCAAACGGCGAGAAGTTCCGTAACCCGTGGTACGACACCGATTGCTGTCCGCCGAATGTGCAGCGGCTGTTCGAATCCCTGCCCGGCTATTTCTACGGCATCAGCCGGGATGGCGTGTACGTGAACCTTTATCACAATTCGGAGTTGAATTGGCATTTGGAAAATGGAACCGGCCTGAAGCTCATACAATCTACGGGCTACCCCTGGAGCGGAGACATCAGGCTGACTGTGCAGCCGGCCCAGGCGGCCGAGTTCACGGTTTATCTCCGCTGGCCTTCATGGGCCTCATCGGCTGACATCAGCATCAACGGACAGGCTGTCTCTTTTGGCAACGCCCAGCCGGGCTCGTATATACCGCTCGCTCGGAGCTGGAAACCGGGTGATACCGTTTCAATCACCTTCCCCGTTCAGCCCGTAGCGATGGTTGCAAACCCGCAGGTGGCGGCCGATTATGGCCGTCTCGCCATACAGCGCGGGCCCGTGGTTTATGCGCTCGAACAGCTGGATCAAAATGGCGTCACACTCGGCGACATCTTTGTTCGGGCTAACGGGCCTATGGCGGCAGAACCCCGCAAAGATCTGCTAGGCGGCTTGACGGTGGTGAAAGCTTCCGGCCAAGTGACGGAGAAGCCGCTGACACAAGAGCCGCTCTATCAGCCGTTTACGGCAGCCATGAACCGCGCCCGCCGGCCTTTGACGTTGACCTTTATCCCGTACTATGCCGTCGAAAATCGGGAGCCGACGCCGATGGAAGTATGGGTTCCGATGTCGCGATTTGCCAATTCCAGCGTTTCGGCCGCCAACGTGCAGCCTGCTCGGACGGAGACCAAGCCGCAGCCGAGGTAGCAGTACCGGCGGCTCCCCCGAGACGGCCCGGAACGTGTAAAATTGTCTATAAGTGTTCTGTTTTAAAGTACTTTAAATTGATGATCCAACGCGTTTTTGGCTCTTCGAGCCTACTCGGTTTGCTGTCGCTCGTGTGCCTGTACCCTGCCTTCCTGGCCGCGCAAGAGACGCAGCCCCCAACCCCGACGCCTGCCCCTGCGTCTCCGGCTGTACCCGGGCAAAAGGAAGCGCCCAAGCCCGCTGAGGTGACGCCCCAGACAAAAGGCGCCGGAGCGCCCGTAGACTCAAGTAAATATAAGGTCGGCCCCGCGGACATCTTGAATATTCTTGTGTGGCGCGAGCCGTCGTTCTCCGGTTTGTTTGCGGTCCATTCCGACGGCAAGATCACGTTGCCCCTCGTGGGCGATCTCGACGTCGGCGGCCATACGCCCGTCGAGATCCAGGACACTGTTAAGGACGCCCTGACGAAATACATCGTCAGCCCTCCCAACGTGACGGTCACGGTCCAGGAAGTGCTCAGCAAACGCTACTATATGGACGGTTTATCCGCCCGGCCGGGCGAATATGCGCTCACGACGCCCACTACTGTCCTGGAGGCCATTAGTAGGGCCGGAGGGCTGCAGGATTTTGCCAACGCCAAGCGCATCTACATTTTGCGGGGCAGCAGGCGAATTCCTTTCAACTACAAAGAGGTCATTAAGGGAAAGAACCTCAAGCAAAATATTGAGCTCCAGCCCGACGATCACATCGTCGTCCCTTAACGTCAGGTAACAACATATGCTCGAACGTGTCTCTGTTCCTCGCCGCTCTCTCGATTTCGAAGACTACATCGACATCCTGAGGCGGAACTTTCTCTGGCTCCTCGCGCCTGCTTTTGCAGGTCTGGTGATCGCGACCGTGATTGCGTTCTCGAAAGAGGACATGTACGTCTCCACGGCGATGATCCGCATCGTGCCGCAACAGATATCGGAAGGTCTCGTGCAGAACGTCACGAATGAGCAGCTCGCGGACCATATCAATGCTATGGCCGAAACCATCCTGAGCAGGAACACGCTCGGCACGCTGATCAACCAGTATCACCTGTACCAGAAAGAGCTGAAGGCCGAGCCGCTCGAAGACGTCATCAACGCCATGAAGGTTGGCGCGATTTCCATAACGCCGATTGCGGGAGTGACAAATCTTTCCGGCCGCTCGCTGCCGGCCATGCAGATCGCTTTCCGGTACCGCGACCGCTCGACGGCCCGCGCCGTCTGCGATGAACTTGTCTCCCGACTCATGAGTCAGAACAGCGAAGACACTTTGCAAAGCAACATGGCCGCGCACCAGTTCCTTGAAGACGAGTACCAGCGCGCCAAACACGAGCTCGATGCCCTCGACAAGAAGCTCATCGACTACCGAACGCAGAACGCAGGCC
>JAFAQG010000121.1 GCA_019246575.1 Acidobacteriaceae bacterium | reverse complement strand
CGCTACATCAGCCGGATCGATAAAGAGACGCACGTTGCGCTCATTCATGGCGACATCGCGGGAAAAAAGAACGTTCTTGTACGCGTTCATTCGCACTGCGTGTACGGCGACGTGTTTCATTCGGTCGACTGCGATTGCCATGCGCTGATTGCCGCCGCGCTCGAGGCCATTTCACGTGCCGATTGCGGCGTGCTCGTTTACCTGCATCAGAACGGTCCGGGTATCCAGATGGTTTCACGCGATGGCCGCCGCGAATTGCTCACGCATGGCCGCACGCAATCCAGCTTTTTGCCTTCGGAACGCCATCAGCCGCTGCAACATGAGTCCGGGGTGGGTGCGCAGATTTTGTCCGATCTGGGGCTCTCTACGATCCACCTGTTAACGAATCATCCGCGCAAGGTGGTGGGGCTCGAAGGCTTCGGCATTCAGATCGTGAAGCAAATCCCGCTGCCGGCATCGAGCGAAGCAGCAGCACGTACAATAGTCCCTTCATGGTCCGACTAGTTGCGGCGCTACTCGCCAGTGCGCTGCTTATTCCAGCGCAGGATTGGTCGCTTGATCGCCTGTTCAGACGGCCGTTCCTTTGGGGCACGTGGCCGTCGCAAATTGCCTGGGCGAAGCATGCGCGAGTGGCCGGATTTCTTTGGAACGCGCAAGGCCAGCCGTTCCGAGACCTGTACGTCTACAACGCTTCGACAAAAAAACTGATCCGCCTTACGAATCTGGAAGGCCTGTACGATCCCATCAACGAAACCGAGGCCGAAAAAGATGAGCACCGTAAGGGCTACGTGCCGCCACAAGGCGGCTTGACTTCGTTCGATATCTCCCAAGACGGCTCGAGAGCAGTCTTCTCATACCGAGGCGATCTTTTTCTGGAACACACGAGCGGCGGGCCCGTCGTGCGTATCACTAAAACCAAAGCCGCCGAAGTGAACCCCCAGTTTTCGCCCGATGGCACGCGTCTCGGGTTTACGCAAGCCGGCCAGATTTACACGTTGACACTCGATGGCGGGATGATCGAGCAGCGCACGGACGTGCACGCTCCCGCATCACTGACGAGCTTCAAATGGTCGCCTGACGGCAAATACTTCGCGTACACCGTGCAGCCGACACCCGGGCGCACGATGCCGCTTCCCATCTATTCGGGCCAGTTTGTTGCCGCGCCGAGTTTCCCGCGCAGTGTGGCCGGCGATACCCCTACCGCTTCGCAATATTATGTGGTGGAAAGCAGCGGGGATAATCCACCGCGCTTGCTCGATACCGGGCGCGGTTTCGGATTTCGCCCGCCGGAATGGTCTGAGGATTCCAAGCACCTGGTCCTGGTCTCCGGCGCGACAAATTACAAGAGTGAAGACATTCGCGTGATCGATGTGAACACCGGGAAATCGAAGGTCGTGTTCCATCAGACGGATGATCGCTGGATCGAGTTCTCCGACACCGGCTGGAGTCCTTCCTCGCAACAGATCTGGTTCACCAGCGATCAATCGGGCTTCCAGCATCTGTATACAGTGGGCGCGGACGGCAGCAACCTGAAGCAAGTCACCAGAGGATCGTGGGAGATTCACACCGACACGTTCTCGCATACTCCGCAGTGGATCGGAGACTTCATTTATTACTCGTCGACAGCAAACGGAACCGCGGAACGGCAGCTCTATCGCGTGAAAGCCGACGGCTCGTCTGCGCCCGAGCAGTTATCGCAACACGAAGGTCTGAACATCGCCTGGATTTCCGAAGACGGCAAGGATCAGGCGATTCTTCAAGCCGACCTCAAGAATCCGTTTGATCTCTATGTGAACGGAGCCCGCGTGACCAAGTCTCCCCTGCCCGACTTTTACAACATGTCTTGGGCGGAGAGCCGTTTTCTCACATATCCCTCGCTCAAAGATCATAAACCGGTTGCTGCGCGCCTGCTCATTCCACCGGGGTATAACCCGGACGATCCCAACCAGAAGCCTCGCCCTGCAATCGTCTACATTCACGGCTCCGGATATGCTACCAGCGTTCTGAAGCAATGGGGCAGCTATCAGGAACTGCGCTTCGTGTTTAACAACTTCCTGGCGCATGAGGGTTACCCGGTGCTCGAAATGGATTATCGCGGGAGCACGAACTATGGCCGCGACTGGCGCAGCGGAGTGTATCTGAATATGGGCGGGCCGGATCTGGATGACGTTCTCGGCGGAGTCGAATATCTGCGCGGATTGAAGAACATCGATATGTCGCGAGTGGGCATCTGGGGCTGGAGCTATGGCGGATTTATGACGGCCATGGCAATGTTTCGCGCGCCCGAAACATTTCAGGCGGGTGCAGCTTTCTCAGGCGTGTATGATTGGGCGAATTACAATGCCGTCTACACAGACGAGCGCCTGACCACACCTGCGGAGAATCCCGAGGCTTACGAGCGCAGCTCACCGATTCACTTCTCGAGCCAATTGCGCAACCATTTGCTGCTGGTTCACGGAATCGTCGACAACAACGTGCTGTTTCAAGAGGCAGTTCAACTTTCCGAAAAGCTCATTCACGAAGGTAAACATTTT
>JAFAQG010000013.1 GCA_019246575.1 Acidobacteriaceae bacterium | reverse complement strand
TCCTGCCGCGGCCGTCCTTGTGATGGTAGATGATCCTTCATTTCGTAAAACATCCTCTTGACGTCGTGCAGCTCAGCTTGCCTGAGTAATGCTCTTTGAGCACGTGCAGCTGCTTCGCGGCTTTGCTGTCGGCTTTGAGGCCAGTCCCGCAGCCTTGAAGAATGCGCGCATCTCGCGGACAAAGGCGCGGGCGAGCTCGGGTGGTAGTTCGATGGGCTTGCTGGGCAGCGGGAACAAACGCGCGCGCTTCCTTTCGGTGGTTCCGCTGATTGCATGGAGGCCGCTTCGCCACATTGCGGCAGCGCCGAGGCCAAGCCTGCATCTACCGGTTAATGCCCGCTGTGCTGCAATCACCGGGTTCAGGAAACCTAAGGGCGTTGAGTAGATTGTCTTACCATGGACTGGCAGCACCCCAGCGTCCTGTCTAAGCGAGCGGAGATATGCTCGCGGTTGGCCGATCGATGCACTGACACGGTCGAGGCTGCCAGCTTAAGGCAGATTGGCCGGGAGTACGATGCGAGAGCCAGAGGCTTGTATGGTCCTCATCCATTACCGACGACGAACCTACGGCCCAACAGCGAGCGATGATTATCTTGCGCGAATACGAGCAAGCGCAAGCCAGCATTCTCGGAAGGGGCGTTGTCCTCACAAACGGTGCCGCGGCACCGTGGATGAGGTGTTGCTCGATGATCTCCATGGGCTCCGCGTCATCCTCGCCGGTCATGATGGCGAATGGCCGATCTCGATGGTAAGGTTTGCGGATGAACACACCTCCCAGAGGTGAACCGGTCAGCCCTGTGGTGGATCGCCCGTTCGCTGGTGGCGCTCGGCACAAGTCAATCGAACTGCTCCTTCAATTCCGTCTGCATGTCGGAAATAACATCCTGCACCAAGCGAGCCGCGAGTGGGTCCGCGGTCTCTTGCTCCATCTCTGAAGGCGCATGACGGCCGTGATAGAGACGGCTCCCTCGATCACAATATAGCCGCTCGGCTCGTTGCATTCATGACGCCAGATGGAGGATTTATCAAAAGAATCTCAGGAGCCTTTGCAGACGCTTGAGCTGCTGACTCAAAATCGATCATAGTCTTTCACGTTCGCTCGAATGCCTGGACGATCGAAACGGCCGCAGCGGCCGCCGCACGCCCGGATATCGGCAGCCCCTGCACTGGTTGGATCCGGTCCGGCAACGATTCCTCTTCATGCCGGCGGTCTCCTCCTCGCTGCCACCATGAAACAAAGCGTTATCCGATCGCCTCGTCGGCGACCAAGGCTCCCGAGAGTCTCTGGTGGTCTGCATCGGCCACACCGTGCTCCTAGAAGTTCGCTCCAAAAGCCTTAGTTTTCCCAAGTCGTCAGGTCGTCCGGGAGGGGGCCATAACCCTTCGCGTTGCGGACGAAGCGCGAGGAGCGGACGTTGAAGTCGCGGCTCTCATGGCTGTCGCTAGGTCGAGGCCACCGTAGTCAACAAGAACAGGCGCCTCGCCGTCGAAAGCGGCCGCGTCCGTCAGCCGAATCTCGAAATCGTCGCCCACGCTCGCACGTGAATCCGCTTCTGAACAAGGAACTCTCGCTCCTACGGTGCTTGGATCAGAAATATCCGTCTCAAGGGATCTTCCAAGCTTCTCGTTGCTTTGGAACATTGCTTCCCGAACTGAGATGGCCGCTCATCAGGTCGAAGCTGCTTGCTTCGACGCCAATGGGACGGAATTCACGGCGCCCAAGAACGGGACCGCGGGTAGCTCCATCAGCGCAGGTTTCGCGAAATAGTATCCCTGGAAGAGCGTGATGCCAGCAGCACGAAGAACGAGAAATTCCGCTTCGCTCTCGACGCCTCCGCCAGGACACGCACTTCCAATTGCCGCGCCATTTCGACGAGACCGCCGACGATGATCTGCTTGGAAGATGATTTATCGACGTCGCGTATCAGTTCCATGTCCAGCTTGATGACATCGGTGTGCAGTCTGGCCAGCAGAGAAAGTCCAGCATAACCGGCTCCGAAATCGTCGAGAGCAGTCATGAAGCCCAGCTCACGATACGCTCTGACGATGCGCTCGACGTGCGCCGGATCGACCATGCGTTCATCCTCGGTGAACTCGAACATCAGGTTCTCGGTAGGAAAGTCGGCACGGCGTGCGGCCGCAAGCGATTGCTGGATGCAGGCGTTCGGTTCATACACCGCATTCGGCATGAAATTTATCGAGAGACGGGCGCTCCGGTCGCAAAACAGCCGACCTGCGGTTTCGATCGCCATGACTCGGGCCGCCTGGTCGAAGCGGTAGCGCATATCATCAGTGACCTGAGACAGGATGTGATGCGCGCCTTGTCCGTCGGGCCCGCGCACGAGCGTCTCATACCCCCAAATGCGGTTGTCCCCTACGTCGACAATGGGTTGAAAAGCCATCTTGAACCGAAAAGGCAGTTCACGTCCGTCGCGGCAGCTTTCGCATTTGGCCATGGAATTCCTCAACGGCTGTCGAGAGCCGGATGAAGACCGCGCTCTGGTGAAGGGAGCACGTTGCGCTGTTCTGGCTTCGATATTCGATCGCGCAACGAGGTAGATGCTTCTTGTATAGGCAAGCCTGCCTCATTAGCGGGTTCGGATTTAGAGAACGTTAATAGGGTAGCATGCGCCTAACCTTTTAATTCGCCAAGATTGTCGAACGCCCTGCGAAGAACAACCCATTTGTAGGAAGCAATCGGTTCAAACCGCTTCGAGGCCGCACCATTCGGCGATAAACGGCGCCATCGTGCCCGTATGCGCTTGAGGCAGGCAAGGTTTACCCGTTCGATGAACCCCTGGATGTTCTCCGAAGACGGCCCGTGACAAAGCGCGGGAATTTTGTGGTAAAGCGAGTAGACGGGCGTACCAGATATCCCGCCAGCATGAAGGTCTGGAGCGGCTTGTCGGTTGCGGCAAAACGAGGAGAAAGAAAAAACCAATGGTGTCCGTACGAACTGCTTTGTAGTCCTTTCATGGCCCTTTATCCGCGCGGGGGAGATCGAGGCGCGAAATGCGCCGATATTGCTCCTCGTACTCCTTCGCCATTCGGCTCGCGGTGAATCGCTGTTCGAAGCGCTCGTGAATTTTCCGGCGGTCGAGCTGGCCTACCTCGCGCAGCGCACGAATGGCGCCCTCCTCATCATCGACGATGAAGCCGGTCACGCCATCCTCGATGACTTCAGGCACCGAACCCGAGCGATAGGCGATCACCGGCGTGCCGCAAGCCATCGCTTCGATCATGACGAGACCGAAAGGCTCTGGCCACGATATCGGAAACAGCAGAGCTTCCGCGTTGGCCAGAAACGGCTGCTTCTTGGTGTCATCGACCTCGCCCACGAGAGTCACGCGATCGCCGTCGATGTGCGGTTCGAGTCGTTTCCTGAAGAATGACGTTTCCGCCCGCGGTATCTTGGCGGCGATCCGCAGCGGCTTGCCAGCGGCGCGCGCGATCCGGATAGCGGCCTCCGGGCCCTTCTCGGCCGTCAGCCGCCCAAGAAAAGCAAGGTACGAACCCGGCGCTAGCCTCGCTCGAAACGACATTGTGGGCAGACCGTGCTGTATGGTGGCGATCCACTTCGCTTCGGGTAGCGGCAAGCGTTGGTGTTCGGAAATTGACACGAACGGGGCTTCGGGAAATCGCCGGGCCACGTCGTCCAGTCCCGGAAGATCCAACCTGCCGTGGAGTGTCGTGAGGAACGGAACGCCCGATCGGTCAAGCAGCGGAAGAGGTAGCCAGTCGATGTGCGAATGGATCACATCGAATTCCGCGGCGTGTCGGGCGACGGTCTCGAGGAGCACTGCGTAGGCGGAGTTGGGATCGACGCCTTTTTGACCCAAACGCAGCGCCTTCGGCCATACCGGATGGAGCCTGCCTCGGGTTTGCGAGTCCCCGCTCG
>JAFAQG010000524.1 GCA_019246575.1 Acidobacteriaceae bacterium | reverse complement strand
AGCTACATTCACCCGATCACCATCCTTTCCACACTGCCATCAGCGGGCGTCGGCGCCATTCTTGCGTTGTTCATTTGCCACGACGATTTCAATGTCGTCTCGCTTATCGGAGTCATTCTGCTCATCGGCATCGTCAAAAAGAACGCCATCATGATGATCGACTTCGCTCTTGAAGCAGAGCGTGTCGAAGGCAAATCGCCGCTCGAGGCCATCTATCAGGCCTGCCTGCTCCGTTTCCGGCCCATCATGATGACCACCATGGCTGCGCTGTTCGGCGGATTGCCTCTTGCTCTTGGCACCGGCGTTGGATCGGAATTGCGGCGGCCTCTCGGAATCACGATTGTTGGCGGTCTGATCCTAAGCCAAATCTTGACACTTTACACGACTCCTGTGGTCTACCTGTTCTTTGATCGGCTTGCAAAACGGTTGACTGCGCGTGCCGCAACCAGAGCCGCACAGCCATTCCCCGAGCCGGTACACGCCGATTAAGCCGTGAACTTATCCGCTCCCTTCATCAATCGGCCCGTCGCGACCACGCTTCTCACTGCTGCCATCGCGCTCTCAGGCGTTCTCGCGTTCCGGTTCTTGCCGGTTTCGCCGCTGCCCGAAGTCGATTTCCCCACCATCCAGGTCCATGCGAACCTCCCGGGCGCAAGTCCGGAGACCATGGCCTCCGCGGTCGCAACGCCACTGGAGCGCCAGTTCGGCCGCATCGCCGGTGTCACGGAGATGACATCGTCCAGCCAGTTGAGCAGCACGAGCGTCACTCTCCAATTCGATCTCGATCGCGATATCGACGCGGCCGCCCGCGATGTGCAAGCCGCTATCAACGCCGCTCGCGGACAACTCCCTCCCGACATGCCGAGCAACCCGGGCTACTGGAAATCGAATCCCACTGATTCCCCCATCCTCATGCTCGCGATGACCTCCGACCGTTACGACCGGCCTCGAATGTACGACATCGCCGATTCGATCCTCGCCCAGAAGATTGCGCAGGTCAAAGGTGTGGGCCAGGCGGAGGTGTTCGGCAGTTCACGGCCCGCCGTCCGGGTGCAAGTCAATCCGCTTCTGCTGAACAGCTTCAATCTCGGATTGACGGATGTTGCGGCTACTCTTCAAAACGCGAATGCCCATGAGGCTAAAGGAATGCTTGCCAGCGCCACCACGCGGTGGCAGGTGAATGCGACTGACCAGATTTTCAAGGCGCCCGAGTACGCCCCCTTAATCGTCAAAGTCCGAAACGGCGCTCCCGTGCGGCTTCGCGATGTCGGCAACGTGATCGATTCCGTCGAAAACACTCGTAACGACGGTTTGGACAATGGCAAACCCGCTGTCATCCTAGGCATTTTCCGCCAGCCCGCGGCGAATATCATCGATACCGTCGACCGCGTCCTCGCCGTTCTGCCTGAACTAAAGGCGTCCATTCCGCCCTCCATCGACTTGCACGTTGCGCAGGACCGCACCATGACGATTCGCGCCTCTGTTCACGATGTTGAGTACACATTGCTGATCTCGCTCTGCCTCGTCGTCTTGGTCGTGTTTGTGTTTCTGCGAAATGTTTGGGCCACGGTCATTCCCGGTATCGCCGTCCCGCTCTCAATTCTCGGCACCTTCGGTGTGATGTATCTGCTCGGATACAGCCTCGACAATTTGTCCTTGATGGCCCTTACTATTTCCACCGGATTTGTGGTCGACGATGCGATCGTCGTCATCGAGAACATTTCGCGCTATCTCGAAGCGGGTGTGCCGCCCATGAAAGCTGCGCTGCAAGGCGCAAAAGAAATCGGCTTCACCGTGCTGTCCATGAGCACGTCGCTCGTTGCCGTCTTCATCCCGATTCTGCTCATGGGCGGCGTTATTGGACGGCTCTTCCGCGAATTTGCCGTTACCTTAACCGTCGCAATTGCTGTCTCGCTCGTGATCTCGCTCACAACTACGCCGATGATGTGTTCCAGGCTCCTTCATGCGGAGCAGGCGCGGTCGCATAGCTGGATCTATCGCCTGAACGAGCGCGCATTCAATGCTATGCACCGCGGTTATGCGAAGAGTCTCGCCGCCGTGTTGAAGCACCCGCAACTGACGCTCGCGATCCTGCTGATCACCATAGCCGTCAACGTCTATCTGTACATAATCGTTCCCAAGGGCTTCTTCCCGCAGCAGGACAACGGCCGCATCGGCGGCGCAATCGTCGCCGACCAGGACATCTCATTTGCGGCCATGCGCGAAAAACTGCACCAGATGATGGCCATTGTCGGGCGCGACCCGGCAATTCACGATGCCGAAGGTTTCACCGGAGGCGGCACCTTGAACGTTGCGCAAATGTGGTGCCAGTTGAAACCGCTCAGTCAACGAAGCGCGTCGGCCGATCAGGTCATCAACCGGCTCAGGGGCAGGCTCTCTCGCATCCCCGGCGCAACGCTGTATATGCAGGCCTCGCAGGACATCCGCATCGGTGGACATGGCAGCAATTCGCAATACCAGTACGTCCTTCAATCGGAAAATCTTCGCGACCTGAATGAATGGACGCCTAAGCTGCTCGAAAAACTGAAAACCATCCCGCTGGTCGTGGATGCGAACAGCAACCAGCAGATCCACGGACTCGAGACCGAACTGGTGATCGATCGCCCCACTGCCTCCCGATTGGGTATCACCCCGCGCGATGTCGACACGACGCTGTACAGTGCCTTCGGCCAGCGTCAGGTGTCCACGATGTACACGGGTATCAATCAATATCACGTCGTCATGGAGGTGCTACCGGACTTCCAGCAGAATCCGGCATCCCTCAATTCCATCTACGTGCGTGCCGCGAACGGCACGGCAGTTCCTCTCTCGGCGTTTACTCATTACAGGACGGTTCTCAGCTCGCTGACGGTGAACCATCAGGGACAGTTCCCCTCCATGACGCTATCGTTCAATCTCGCCCCCGGCGCATCGCTCAGCCAGGCCGTCGATGCCGTCGAGCAAGCGCAGCAGGAGATCAGATTGCCGGCGAGTATTCACGGTTCGTTTGCCGGTACGGCACAGGCTTTCCAGCAGTCTCTCGAGACGGAGCCGCTATTAATCGCGGCCGCGTTGCTCGCGGTTTATATCGTCCTTGGAATGCTGTATGAAAGCTACATCCACCCGATCACGATCCTCTCCACCCTGCCGTCTGCCGGAGTCGGCGCACTCCTGGCGCTTATCATCTGCGGCACCGATCTCACCGTCATTGCGCTGATCGGCATTATTCTGTTGATTGGAATCGTGAAGAAGAACGCCATCATGATGATCGACTTCGCTCTCGATGTCGAGCGGAAACAAGGTCTCCCCTCGAAGCAGGCCATCTATCAGGCCTGCCTGCTGCGGTTTCGTCCCATCATGATGACTACTATGGCCGCGCTGCTCGGGGGATTGCCGCTCGCCTTAGGAACGGGAACCGGATCGGAGATGCGTCGCCCCCTTGGTATTACAATCGTCGGCGGCTTGATCGTCAGTCAGTTGCTCACGCTCTACACAACGCCCGTTGTCTATCTCTATCTCGATAAGCTGCAGTTGTGGTTGGGCCGCGAGCGGCAAGTCAGCCCTAGGCTTCAGACATTACTCACCGATAGCCCCGGTTGAATTTACTTCGTTCCTACAATAAAGATTGCCGCCGAAATTTCAGCCGCTCTGTTGTAACCCGCACCTCCTGACGATTGCCGCCAATTTCTGGCCGCGGCGCATCGACGAGCGGCGTTTTCCCGCTAAACGCCGCGAGTACCGGGTTGACGACCGCACGACGGTCGTCGTTTACGAGCACCAGCCTGAAGGGCCCGTGCGCGGCCACATCGTTTTGTTACACGGTCTGGAGGGTTCCGCACACGCCGGCTACATCGTGAGCCTCGCGCAGGAAGCGCTGATACGCGGCTTCGTTGTGCATCGCGCAAATCTGCGCACCTGCGGCGGCACCGAAGAACTCTGCGAGACCATGTACCACTCCGGCCTCACCTCCGACACGCGGTTTATGCTCGAGCAGTTCCGGAATAGCGGCGCCGGCCCCGTCTTCCTCGCCGGCTTTTCCCTGGGCGGAAACGTTGCCCTGAAGCTTGCGGGCGAGCTCGGCCACACCGATCTTCTCAGCGGTGTGTGCGCCGTTTCCACACCGATCGACCTCGCGGCTGCAGTGAAGACATTGGACAAGCGAACTAATGTGCTGTACGCTCGACGATTTCTCGACCGGCTCCGTAGCCGGGTCGAGAGGAAGAGCAACCTCGCGCCCCACCTTTACAACAGTGACGGATTGGCCTCGGTGAAAACCATTTGGGAGTTCGACGACCTGTTCACGGCGCCCCTCTTCGGCTTCGGCACAGCGGCAAACTACTACGCCACGCAGTCCGCGGCACGCTTCCTGCATGCGATTCGAGTTTCCGCGCTGCTCGTCACGTCCAAGGACGATCCGCTTGTGCCGTTCGAAATGTACGATCATCCCGCCTTCGCGGCCAATCCGGCGCTTCAGTTACTCGCCGTCGAGCATGGCGGTCATCTCGGGTTCCTGTCGCGTCGCCGGCCGCGTTTCTGGCTCGACGGAGTTGTGCTCGACTGGATAGAAGACATTCTCACCGCGGATACCGTTCCGGGAACAAACGTCCAGGCCGTTGCGTCCTCGTATTAGACCCTTTCAGTAATTCAGAATGGCGAGAGCGCGCAAATTCCGTCCCAGTGCTTCCTTCTGGGAAGCCGGGCGTATTGCGCTCGATTCGCTCCGCAAGAGCAAGCTCCGGAGCTTCCTCACGCTGCTCGGCATCATCCTTGCAACCACGACCCTCATCTCGGTCACGGCGCTCATTCACGGTATGAACCTGTACATCGCCGACAAAGTTTCGAACATGGGCGCAGATGGCTTCCGGATCGTTCGCATGGCCTGGTTTGGCCCGCGCGATCCCAAAAAGCTCATGCTGATGATGAAGCGCAATCCCACGATGCGGCGCGAAGAGTACTACTTCTTGAAAGAGAACGCAACATTGCTGCGCGGTCTGGGGATTTTCGCCTCGACGTCGGGCCGCGTCGGCTTCCAGGGCCAATCTGTGGAGGCGGTGAACATCCAGGGCGTTACGGCGAATATCCCGGAGTTAAACAACGTGCAGGTGGAAAACGGCCGGACGATTTCGGAGAATGAGGTCGACCGCCACGCGCCTGTGGCATTCATCGGCGCTGATCTCACGAAACGCTTTTTTCTCGATCGTGACCCGGTCGGAAAAACGATCCAGATCAACGGCGTGCCTTTTCAAATTGTCGGAGCCGCCAAGAGCCTCGGAAGCGTGTTCGGTTCATCTCTTGATAACTACGTCATGATCCCGGTCGAAAGCTATTTCAAGATGTTCAGCGTACAAAAAGGCATGAGCTTCGTCGCGAAAGCTATCGATCAGGACCATCTGCTCGAGGCTGAAGACGAAGTGCGCGGCTTGTTGCGCGCATACCGCCATTTGCGACCCAACCAGGACGACAATTTCGGCATTATCTCATCGGATTCGTTCGTCAATCTCTGGCAGCGCTTAACCGCTGCGATCGCCGCAACGGCCGTCGGCATCGTCTCCGTGTTTATGGTTGTCGGCGGCATCGTGATCATGAACATCATGCTCGCAGCCGTCACGGAACGAACGCATGAGATCGGACTTCGCAAATCCGTGGGCGCGCGCCGCGCCGATATCCTGAACCAGTTCCTGGTGGAATCGGCAACGCTTGCCGCAGTCGGCGGCGTGATCGGAGTTCTGATTGCCTGGGCGGTAGCGATTCTCATTCGCAATACAGCATCGATACCGATGGCGCTTCCATTTTCGGCCGTTCTGGTCGGCATCGGCCTGTCTGCGACAGTCGGTCTGTTCTTCGGAATCTATCCCGCGCGCCAGGCAGCTAAGCTCGACCCCATCGAAGCGCTCAGGGAAGAGAGATAGCGTGAACTGGCTGGCTTTCATGAACGCGACTGCACTCGCCATGCAGACGATCCGTGCGCACAAGATGCGCGCATTCCTAACGGTGCTCGGCGTTGTGATGGGCACGGGCACCATAATCGGAGTCGGCGCGATTCTGACCGGGTTCAACTCGAATGTCACGGCGGAGCTCGAAAGCTTCGGGCCGAATTCGATCATTGCTTTCAAGTTTGCGATAGGTCCGCGTACATCCGACTACACCGGCGAAGAACGCACGCGCAAGAACCTGATCTATCAAAACGTGCTCGACATCCGCGAAAAGTGCGACGCCTGCGAGCGCGTCTCGCCCATGCTCGTCATCAACGGCATTAACATTGGCGCGCGGTATAAGGGCAACGACTCGTGGGGAATTACGTTCCTCGGAGTCGATGAAGAGTACCTGAACGAAGGCCAGGTCGATATCCACGAGGGCCGCTTCTTTACCGCGCAAGAGAACCGGAGAAGCGCACCGGTTGCCGTGGTCGGCGCAGACCTGGCAAAGGCTCTATACGCAAATGTCAATCCGATCGGCAAACCGATCACGGTCAACGGTCACGAGTTCGAAGTCATCGGCACGGCGAACCGGCCCGCAGCTTCCATGTTCGGATCGGACGATCTGCGAGTGATCATCCCCTATTTCACGATTCGCAAGAATTATCCGAATTCCCAAGACCTCGCTATCATCATCAGCGGAAAGCAGGGACAGCTTTCGCGCGCTCTTGACGAAGTCCGGACGATCCTGCGTATCGATCGCCGTGTGCAGTATAGCAAGCCCGACAATTTCGGCCTCTCGACCGCCGAACAGATGGTTTCCGATTTCCGGCAGATCACGTCCATGGTTGCGATCGTCATGGTCGTGCTCAGCTCCGTGGGACTGCTGGTCGGCGGCATTGGCGTGATGAACATCATGCTGGTTTCGGTCACGGAGCGCACCAAAGAAATTGGCGTGCGGAAGGCGATCGGCGCGCGCAAATCGGATATCGTTTTGCAGTTTTTGCTCGAAGCGGTCGTGCTAACGGGATTAGGCGGCCTCATGGGCATCGTCTTCGGCTGGATGATTTCGTTCATCTCGCGTTTCGTGTTCCCGACCCTTCCGGCGTCCGTTCCTCTCTGGGCAGCAGCGCTGGGCCTGCTGGTTTCAGCCGGTACGGGACTGTTTTTTGGCATCTGGCCGGCGAGTAAAGCCGCGCGTCTCGATCCCGTCGAAGCGCTACGCTACGAGTGACCCGGCCCGGCTGTAAGCTTCATCGAGCAACTGGACGACATGCACGACCCGCTGGTTGTTTCCGTACAGCCTCGCGCCCGTTCGCAACTGCAGCATGCATCCGGGATTGGCCGTCGCGATCACCGACGCTTTCGTCCTGCCGATGTAGCTCATCTTGTGCTCGAGAATCTGCATCGCCATGTCCGTGTGTACCACGTTGTAGATGCCGGCGCTTCCGCAGCATAGGTCGGCCATCGGCATTTCGCGGAAAGTCAGACCGGGAATCGACTTCAGAAGCTTGCGTGGCGCTTCCTTGATTTTCTGGCCATGCGCGAGGTGGCACGAATCCTGGTATGTGACGATCTCGTCGATTGCACCCATATCGCGATTCAAATCGATGGATGCGAGGAACTCGGTCACATCCTTCATCAAGGATTTAAATCGTACTGCTCTGTCGTAGTATGCCGGATCACGCGCCAGCAGCTCGTCGTACTCTTTCAAAGTCGATCCGCATCCCGCTGCGTTGGTAACGATGGCGTCGAACTCTTCGGCGAGAAATGCGTCGATATTCCTGCGTGCCAGCGATTGCGCCGCGGCGCTCAGCCCCGAATGTACGTGCAGCGCTCCGCAGCAGTTCTGGGTGGACGGGATCACCACTTCGCAGCCGTTGCGTTGGAGTACTCGCAGCGTCGCTTCATTCAGTCGGGCAAAAGCGACATTCGCGATACAGCCGGCAACCAAACCGACGCGGTACCGTCGCGCGCCAATTGCCGGAAACGGTTTGCCGATTTTGGCGTTGAAGAAAGGGACCTCCGCATCGGGCATTAACGCTTCGAGATTGGCGAGCTTCTGCGAAATTTTCAGCACGCCAGTCGAGCGCACAAGCCGCTGCAACCCCGAACCCTGATATACGTACGCGGCGGTTCCGGCCAGCTTTAGCGCTGGTGTCGACGGCAGCAGGTGATCGAAGACAACCTTTCTGACGATTCGCGAAACGAGTGGGCGCGGCCGGTGCGCTTCGAGCACCGCGCGCGCGGCCTCGACGATTCGTCCGTATGGAACCCCGGAAGGACACGCGGTTTCACAACCGCGGCATGCGAGGCAGAGGTCGATGTGCTGGATGTACTCGGGCGTTATCGGTTCGCC
>JAFAQG010000253.1 GCA_019246575.1 Acidobacteriaceae bacterium | reverse complement strand
GGACAAGGAAATGAGATTCGCGACGCACGCGTTTCCTGCATTGCGGGCCCGTGTCCGTTTACCAGAATTGAGTCCAATCTCACGGACGCGAACCGCGTCCTGCACGCTTCCGCACTCGGTTGGTCCGATACAACCACCTTCCTTGTCGAAGCCGACATCGTTCATACGACGGTGCAAGATATGATTCGTCAGTCGTTCCCGGTCAAGTTTGGGCGGGGCATGAACTTCACTCTTCCGGGCACAGCAGCAGGACCAAGCATTGAGGCTGAGCTCAACAGCCAGGACATCGTGTTCCCGCTCGGTCCCGACCTCGCGTTGTCCTGGGCCACGTGCACGCTGAAGGTCGATACCGATCAATCGAAGCTCTATAGCTGCGAATTGAAGCCTGGCTACGTCTTCCAGTAACTTTCCCGCATAACATAGAAACAGGAGATTCCTGAGAGCAAGCGCGCACTACTTGTAAGGGACAAAGTACCTCGCGATGCACACCCTCACGCCGCTCGATTCGGCGACCTCCAAGCCCGAGTTGTACCAGCAGATCTGCGGACAGCTTCACAACCTTCTCGGAAGCGAGAAAAACTTCGCCGCCAACGCAGCAAACACGGCAGCGTTATTGTTTCACTCGCTACCTGACGTCAATTGGGTAGGGTTTTATTTGGTCGAGGGCGAGGAACTGGTGCTCGGCCCCTTCCAGGGCAAACCCGCGTGCGTCCGCATCCCTTTCGGTAAGGGAGTCTGTGGAACGGCCGCGGCGCAACAGAGGAGCGTCATCGTACCGGATGTAAGCAAATATCCCGGTCACATCGTCTGCGATCCCAATTCGAAGTCGGAGCTCGTCGTGCCTCTCCTGAACTGGGGCAAACTTCTTGGCGTACTCGACCTGGACAGCTCGTCCCTGAACCGGTTCGACGAAGACGACTGCGAAGGCATCGAGAGTGTGGCGTCGGTTTTCGTGGCATCTCAGGCCACGGACGATCTTCCCGATCTCAGCGCCGCCGCGGCTGAATGGCAATCTCGCTGATACTTACCTCGAGTTGCCGTACATCGTTGGGTACGCGCTCTTCATCCCGCTAGCAATATCGCAGGCGCTTCCAATCTGAATCAGACTCCCCTTGCCGATACCCGGGCAGAGCCGGCTTTCCTTCTTCCACGCAGCGCGATTCTCGACCAGCTCGGGCCAGAACGGATACAATCTGCATTGCGTCGGCTTCGCCGGATGTATCGAACAGCCTTCCCCGTTCAAAAAGTGACATTGGGCATGGCGCGGCTTGCGAAGCCGTAGCAGTTGCCGGTAGCGAATGACGTACTTCGCCTCAAACGCCTGCGCCGTCATGCCGACATAAGCGGCTGCACGTTGTAGATCGTCTTCCGACAGGTAAACGAACCCGCGGACCTGACAGCACTTCGTGCATCCTGGTTGACACTCGAAACGAAGCGCGGGCATCGTTATCACGGATTGTACAATCCGAGACGTGCCTACCCCAGTAGAAAGGTCCGCCCTGGAATTCTACGAAGCGCGCCGCATCGTCATCGATGCGGTGCGTTCAATCACAATACATCGCCGGGTCGAAACGGTTTCGGTCGAAGCCGCGTATAGTCGAATGCTTGCGCAGGCTGTAATTGCCGATCGCGATTATCCGGCCGTCCG
This sequence comes from Acidobacteriaceae bacterium, assembly GCA_019246575.1. The sequence continues at coordinate 3,878 of JAFAQG010000253.1, read as the reverse complement.
CCGTTCCCTTCGCGATGGCTTTGCGATCATGTCATGGGACGTCCCAGGAACCCTGAAGATTCGCGGGGAGACGCGTGCGGGCCAGGTATTGCAGACCGGCTTGCAAAAAGGAGAAGCGCTCGAGATCATGACGGGCGCGCCCGTTCCGGACGAAGCCGACGGTGTGGTCATGCTGGAACATGTGACCCGCGTTGCGGGCGCCGATGGTCGGCCAGCAGTCAACATCGATCAGCGCGCAGAGCCGGGCCAGTTCATTAATGAACGAGGTGCGGAGGCAAAAGAGGGTGACGTGCTGATTGCCCCGTCAACTCGCATCGACGCCAGCCATATCGCGACTCTCGCGATGGCCGGGTACACTTCCGTCCAAGTATTCGCACCACCGGCACTTGCAATCCTTGCCACCGGCGACGAGATTGTCGACATCGATCTCGAACCCGCCTCGCATCAGGTCCGAAACTCTAATTCCTACATGCTGGCTTCGCTCGTTTCAGCATGCGGCGGAAAACCGGCTATCCTGCCGGTCGCGCGCGATACAAAGGAGGCGCTCCGTCCGTTGCTCGAAAAGGGGCTGCAGTATGACATGCTGCTTATTTCCGGAGGTGTGTCTGCGGGGCGTTACGACTTGGTGAAGCCAACGCTGCGTGAGCTCGCCGCAGATATCCATTTCGAACGTGTGCGCATCCAACCCGGTGGACCTACGGCGTTTGCGACGCTGGCGAACAAGCCAGTGTTCGGCCTGCCCGGAAATCCCGGATCCAGCTATGTGACATTTCGGTTATTTGCACAGCCTGCGCTCGAGATTCTGGGTGGCCAGACGGAGCCGCTGCTTGCATTCCTGTCCGCGCGCTTCGAAGCTCCCTTCCGCCACAAGTCCGGACTGACGCGCTTTCTTCCGGCGCGGTTGAGCGCCGATGGCGAGTACCTGCGGCACATACGTTGGCAGGGGTCGAGCGATGTTCCAGCGCTGGGGAAGGCGAACGCATTTCTCGTCGCAGATCATGATCGAGAGAGTTGGGAACGCGGCGACCTCATCCGAGTCATGCAGAAGTTATGAAGCGGACCCTGTCGCATTTCGATTCCGCCGGGCAGGTGTCTATGGTGGACGTGTCGTCAAAACCGGTGACGCCAAGGACCGCGACCGCGCATGCTTTTGTCGTCATGTCCCGCGATGTCATCGAAGCGCTTCCAGAAAACAAGAAAGGCAACCCGCTGGAGGTCGCGCGAATAGCGGCCATCAGCGCTGCAAAGAAAACGTCGGATCTCATTCCGCTCTGCCATCAACTGCCCTTAACTCATGTCGGCGTTGAGTTCGAAACAAAGGCCGACGGCATCGCCATACTCGCAACCACGGCAACAGCAGCCCGAACAGGCGTTGAGATGGAAGCAATGGTTGCAGTGTCGATTGCAGCGCTCACGATTTATGACATGACAAAGGCGCTCGACAAGGGAATCGAAATTCGCGACGTTCATCTCGTCGAGAAAACCGGCGGCAAATCGGGAACGTACCGGCGTAAGCAGGCGGCAAAATGATTAGGGTCGCCATTCTCACTGTTAGCGATTCGGTCAGCGCCGGCGTACGGCAGGATGCATCCGGTCCTGCGATTCGAAAACGGTGTGAAGAACTGGGATGGAGAGTAGCGGCCGAAAAAGCCGTTCCAGACGATCAAGGCTTAATAAGTGACAGGCTTGAAAGTTGGGCCGACAACGGGCAGGCTTCATTGCTCCTAACCACGGGCGGAACCGGTGTGGCGGCGCGAGACGTCACTCCGGAAGCGACACGTGCTGTTGTTGATCGCGAGATTCCCGGAATGGCCGAGCTGATGCGGACCAAGGGCCTAGAACAGACTCCGCTATCGGTTTTGTCCCGAGCGGTCGCAGGCACGCGGAAAGCGGCCCTAATTGTGAACCTGCCGGGCTCTCCCCGCGGCGCGTTGCATTCGCTGCAAGCGATCGAGCACCTGGTTGCCCATGTTGTCGATCTGCTTGAAGGCCGAACGGAGCACACGAAATGAGACACTGAAATCGGTGGTGAAACTCACGTCGAAGGCAGCACATCTGTAGCGTCATGAGGCGGTGCAGCAGCGCAGTTCTACTTGCATTAGCGATTAGCAGCGTGGCGGCATACGCACAGCATTTACCTCCGGGCGAGCTTCCGCCGAGCCCTCCGCCGCAGCCGGGCCAGCTAGGGCCGGCGCCGGCAAAGTCCGCGCCGAATCAATCCACGCCGTCTTCCAGCCAGAACCAGAATGTAGCGGTTCCGGCAACCGCCGCTGACAATTACACGGTAAGAGTCCCTGTCACAAACATCCTCGTGCCGACCACAGTGTTCGATCCCGACGGGCACGGATATGTTAATGGCCTTACGGCAAGAGACTTCGCAGTCCTTGACAACGACAAGCCTCAAAAGATCACGAGCGAGCTGACGGAGCAGCCGCTCTCACTCGTGCTGGCCGTTCAAGCCAATGCCGAGGTAGACCCGCTGCTGCCGGTCATCCGAAAATCGGGGCTGCTGTTACACGGCTTGGTTACAGGGCAAGATGGTGACGTCGCAATTTTGGCGTTCGATCACCGCATGCAGCTCATCCAGGACTTTACCCGGGAACCGGACAAGCTGGACGATGCGATGCAAAAGATCACCGCCGGCTCGAGCAGCGCGCGCTTGGTGGATGCCGTCGGCGAAGCCGACCATCTGCTGAAACGCCACGATCCGAACAATGCGCGCCGCCGCGTCATCATTCTCATGAGCCGCAATATCGACAAAGGCAGCGAGTCGAAGCTCCAGGAGACGGTGCGAGACATGCAGTTCGATAACGTGATTGTGTATTGCGTCGATATATCGCGAGTGAAAACTGCTCTGCTGAAGAAACCGGATTATCCGGGGCCCCAGAACGGTCGAGTACCTCCGGAGGCGCTCCCGACCGTTACCGGGCAGACGCGCACAGAAACACAGGTCGTCCAGCAAGAGAATGGAAATGCGCTCAATACGCTCCCGCCTATCTATCGCGGCATCCGCGATCTTTTCAAGAAAACACCCGCCGAGGCGTTTACGTATTTCACAGGCGGGAATCTGTACAGCTTCTCAAACCAGCGGGGGCTCGAAGACGCTATTGCCGATATCGGAAAGGATCTCAACAGTCAATATCTGCTGAGCTACAATCCGAACAACAAGGAGGAGCCGGGCTTCCACAATATCAAAGTGGTTGTGGACCGGCCAGGTCTGAGAGTCCGAACGCGACCCGGTTATTGGTGGGGCGGCGGTCAACAATAGAGATAAAGCTCAGTATTGCAGTAAATCGCTGACTACCTCGAACTTGTAACCCTTATCTTTCAGGACTGGCACGATCTGGCGGACTGCGGCGACGGTTCCACTCACGTCAGGATTCACTTGTACTCCGCGGCCATCGTGCAGGCAAACGATGCCGCCCGGCGATGCGTAGCGAAGAACGTGCTCTGCTACACGCTTGGAAGGCCATTTCCAATCGTTCCCCATAACCGTCCACATGACACCCAAAAGCGCGAGCTTCTGCTGCACGTGTCGCATCCCCGCCCAGCGTAGGCCGTACGGCGGACGCAAGAACATCGGCGTAATGCCTGTCTCGACGGAAATGATTCGTTGCGCCCGGCTAAACTCGTCATCGATAAACTGCCTCGACTTGAAAGTAAGCTTGGGATGCGAGTAGGTGTGGTTTCCAACCTGGTGTCCCGAAGCCACTACTTCGCCCGCCACTGCAGGCAGCCGTCGAACATTCATGCCGCACATGAAAAATGTTGCCCACACGCCTTCTTTGGCCAAGTACTCCAACAGCGGCAAAGTGGCCTCGCTCGGCCCGTCATCGAACGTCAGTGCTATCGTTCGACGGCGCCCCGGGCCCCGGTAA
>JAFAQG010000512.1 GCA_019246575.1 Acidobacteriaceae bacterium | reverse complement strand
CAGCGTTTGGTGTCTGTCCGGGCACGATTTGTTCGTGTAACATCGGCACGCGCTTGTGCATGTTTGGGAGAAAAGATTGAAAACGCGCAGCATTGTCGCGCTTACATCCTGCCTGGCAGCGGCAGTCGTTACCACCCACGGTTTGCGAAACCATGGCGTCGGAGATATTTGGGGCCAGGCAGCCGCTTTTGTTCCCGCGCGCGAAGTGCCCGCCATTATCCGGTCGCTGCATCCAAATTATCCTTATTCGGTCATTTCAGGCGGAGTTTACTCGGCCGCTGAACTCGAAGATAGACAGCAAAAAGACCCGGTCGTGCGGGCTCATTACGCCGGCTTCGAAACGAAGGCCGCTCAACTCGTTACATCCACTGCCGACCAGTACCGATATGTGTCCTACCGCGCCAAAGATCGCATTTATTGGACCAAAACGAAGCTGCGAATCCCGCGTGGAGAACTCCTTCTGACGGACGGCCGGAACTTATGCCGCAGCCGGTGTGGCAACCGCCTCTCGAACACACCACAACCGAACACCAGCCCTTTGCAGCCGACCGCAGAGCTCTCGCTACCATCGCTCGAAGCTGCGCCTGGCCACAGCTTCCCTTTGAGCTTCGCCGCGCCTCTCGGTCCCTCAGCACCCGCACCGGTCACACTCGATACGCGCGGTCCAATTGCGCCCTTTTCATCTCTGACGCCACCCGGAGCTGAAGCACCTTGGGGCGTTGGACCTCAAGTGCCCGGCTCGACTCTCGCCCTGGGTGCGCCTCCACAGATTTCGCCTGCTGCGGCCAGGAGTCCCGGGGCCACTGGCCAGCCCCCCACCGGTCCTCCCGGTTCCCCGCCCCTTGGTCTGGCCGAGATTCCGGAGCCAAGCACACGCACTCTGTTCTCGCTAGCTTTACTGGCGCTTTGCTATGTTCTGGTGCGCTTGCGCACTAACAATCCTTAACTCGTCCACCAAACCGCGGAGTGCGTGCTACCGCCGAAGCGAGCTGAAGAAATCTGCAACTGCTGCGGGGAATAGTCGTTCCTCAGTCGGGTAGAAGAGGATGTTTCCAAATGCATCCGCAGGCAGCTCGCGCGCCCGATCGCCCGCAACAACCGAAATCAATCGCGATTCCCAAATGCCCTTGCGGAAATTCCCGTCGTCGGTGTAATTGAACAACAGCGCAGAGTAACCTCGTAGTCGCATCCGATCGAGAACACGGACAACGTGCGGCCGTTGCCGCTCGGCGCCGTACTCGATGAAAATTATGGTAGGTCGAAGGTGTTCGAAATCGTGCCCCGCGAGTACCTCGAAGTCCCAGCCTTCCGCATCCACTTTGAGGAAATCGATTTTTCGCACACTCTGCTCCCGAAGAAACGGCCCCAACCGCACGCAGCGAACAGTGCTGACTTTGTCTACACGTCCGTAGATTGTTGGATTGAGACCTGAGAGGCCATGTTGTGAGGCTCTGTAAAACCGCACTTTCGCCTTCGCCGCATCCGAGACGGCGAATGGATGAACTCGACACTGGGCGGCAAAGGGCGTCAGCTGGCGATTCAACACCTCTCTTGCTCCCGCGTCAGGCTCAAATAAATCGGCCGTCCAGCCATCTCGCAAGAATGTCAATGAAATCTGCCCATAGCAAGCTCCAACATCGACAATATGACCAGGTTTGCCGTCGAGCATGCCGCGCAGATATGGCTGAATGATATGCTCCGTTATCTGCGTATCCGCAAATTCATTCATTCGCGCGTTCTTTTGAGAGATCTGCAAGCCCATGCCCGCGCTGTAGGCTGCTGCATCGGTGTCCTCGCACAGCATCTCGCGCAAATGCTGCACGTACTGCTCGAATTCAGCCGTAAGCGCACGGCCGACTCGCCCGCCGAAGCTCACCGTGTCCAGAACCGGAGGATTGTTCTGCATCGCGCCCGCGATTTCTCGACTCGTCTGCTCACGTAAGATTGGCTGACGCCCGAACTCCACAGCCTTGCGGATGTATTCTTCCTCGGTTTCGGCGACAAGGCTTCCGAGTCCCAGCGGTCCAAGAATTGCCTGCGCATGACGCGTTCGTGTCGTCTCTCCTTGCCACGCAACCACGGGTAACCCTACTAACAAAGGATCCACTAAGGAACAAGCACCCGCAAATGGGTAGGGATCCAGGTAGACATCGCATACCCGGATGACGTTGTGAACATCCGCCCGAGTGGGCACGCAACCAACAACCCGCAACCTCTCGGCACTCACGCCGTGCTCCGCTAACTGTGCCTTGATGCGGTTTATAAATGATTGCTGGGGATAACCTCGGCTCCAATGCGGATTAAAGGGCATCAAAACCAGAGTGCTCTCCGGTACCGCTGCCAAAATCTTTGCCCACGTCTCGACGAGCTCCGGAAGAATCTTGTAGTAGTTAGCGCCGGAGAAATAAAGCACCGAACCTGAATCGCACTTAAGGTCAGCCCTTGTGATACTGATGGTCGCTGGCTCTCGATCATGCTCGTAAGCGTAGCAGTTCAACGGCCCGTCAAGGTAACGCAGCCGTTCGGTGTACTGTTCCTGACCGCCTGTACGAGGCTCGTTCCACTCCGACGACAGCATCACGTCTATGTTGCGGAACCCTGTCGTTACGGGTGAATCCATGAGCCCCACCTGGAGTCTCGCAAGCCGGTGCGCAGCTATCAACGTAGTCTGTTTCGTGGCCGCAGTTATGTTGCTCGCGATCAGAATAACGTCCAGATCGTCTGATCGTATGCGCGAAACCTGCGCGCCTAAATCACTTTCTGGAAGAACTACGAATCGATCTGAACGCGTGCGGCAATACTCTTCCAGCGCGTGTCCGGTTTGCCCGATGACGTATAGAGTTAGTTCGAACGCATTGCGATCAAGGTGCTCGAAGTAGCAGAGGTTATGGAAGGTTTCGGTACTGCCGGCGAAAACCTGCGTGAGAATGCCGAGCTTAAGCCGGGTTGGTACCGTTGTGCGCGGCCGGAACATGTGCGCAAGCGGATATCCGTTCCATTCCAGCGCCGTTTCCAAGAGGCGGGCACGACACGTAAACAACTCTCGAATGTTGCCGTCACGGAAATACGCCTGAAGAAAGCTCTGTTTTGCTACAAAGCATGCTAGAACTTGCTTCGAGATAGGTGAGATCTGGGCGTGCTCCAGGCCAGCCCAAATGCGACCCACCAGCTCTTGCAGATACTCTCGATAATGCGAGGCATCGCCTATGCGCTGGAAAAGAGTGGGGTCGTCAAATAGAAAATCGAGGTAACCACCTAACAGCCACGGCGGACAACATTCGAAATCCGTCAACAACGGCAGCTCATACGCGTCCGCCAGCAGCATGCCTGCCACCGCTGCACTCGTACCCGGATCTCCAAACCGTCCGCTTCTAAGTCGTGCTCGAGCGCGGTTTACCACCTCTTCCTCGCTACTCGTGCGCGGCGTCTCTAGGAAACCCGCGCTGCGAACCGCCGTACGGAGCTCGAGCAAGAGACCCGATGCCCTTTGAATTGATGCCTCAGGTAACTCCAAACAAAGCCGGGCCAGTTCCAGGCGCAGCGCTCGCACCTTACCCAAATCTGCCGTGCCGTTCCGGATCGCGCTCAACGTAACCGTGGTCGCTTTGGCCAGTTCGTCCCCAAGCTTCTGCTGGAGCTCCGGAGAGGTCTCCATCACAGTCATCGAGTCACCATCGTTTCCTCTTCTTGAATTGGCGGACATACGGCATCGTTTAGCGTCTCGGCAACAGCGGCGCAGATAACATCGAGTTCTCCGGCGCTTAGATCGGCCGCAGAAGGCAGGCTCAGCACTTCTTTCGCAATCCTCGACGCATTTGGAAGCGCGGGGGTGTGATAAAGCGGCTGTTCAGCAAGGGCATGGAACGCAGGGCGAGTTTCGATGCCGCGGCGCGCGAGCTCCGCAGCAACAAAATCCCGTTGGCCACCGTTCTCCAGCCGTATGGCGAACGCCCACATTAAGGGGTCCACCGTATCGGGTATGCGCTGGAATTGTATGCCGGGCACCTTCGCAAGCCGGTTCCGGTACCCCGCATACACATGCTGCCGCATGCTCCGGATTTCGCCGAGATGCTGCAGCTGCGCGCAGACCATCGCCGCCTGCATGTTCGTAAGCCTGAAATTGTGGCCAACTACAACATGCCAGTATTTTCGGCGGCCTTCCATTCCGTGACTCCGAATCAGACGCATTTTCTCCGCAAGTACAGCGTCGCGAACGAGTACAAATCCGCCCTCGCCGCACGTGATGGTTTTGGTCGCTTGAAAACTGAAACACGCGATATCCCCGAGCGTGCCCGCAAGCTTTCCGTTCGAGCGCGAAAAGGGCGCCTCGGCACAGTCTTCGATCACCGCGATGCCATGCCGCTGCCCTACGGCCGCCAGCGCTGCCATATCCGCGATAACACCGTAGGTATGAATCGCGACGATGGCACGGGTACGGCTCGTGATCCGGCGCTCCACCGCGCTGGGATCTATCAGCCATGTGCCCTCCAGCACGTCTGCAAACACCGCCCGCGCGCCGGACGCCAGCACCATGTTGGCTGCTGCCGCAAATCCCCAGCCCGGCACAATCACTTCATCGCCTGGCCCGATACCGAGCGCTAATAGGGCCAGATACAGAGCCGTCGTTCCATTGCTGACCGAAATCCCATTCGCTGCACTCATGCCGTGCAGTTCCGAAAACTCCGCCTCGAGCCGCTTGACATACGGGCCGTCGGACACCATCGTCGAATCCAGCGCATCGAGAACATAACGGCGCTCGTCGCCAAACAGCACCGGCCGCGCCCAGGGGATTGGCGTCGGCTCGGGCGTTTTCCGCCTCACCGGCACGTAAGCCGGTTTACGTGCGGACGTGCGCTCGACCGTATGCAGTTCGGGCATGGGGAAAAGAAGCTTTCCGCCGTTTTCGAGGAACGCAGCTTCCCGCTCCACGATCTCCGGCTTGAAATGCCAAGGCAACACCAGGAACGCACCGGGCTTCAGCTCACGCGCTTCGCTTTCAGACACGATGGGAATCTTGGTTCCAGGCGTCAACAAGCCCAACTTGCCCGGATGCTTTTCGGCGATCGCCGGCATGTCTCGATCGGTAATACCCCAGTACTGGAGCATCACATTCCCCTTCGTTGAAGCTCCGTACCCTAAAATCGTCTGCCCACGCTGCCTGTATTCATTGAAAAGCCGGCGAGCCTGTTGCCGGTGTTCCGCTGCGCGTCGCGCGAATGTCCTGTATGGAGCGCGGTCGGCTAGATTCGCAGCGAACTCGCGCGTCAATAGCGCATCGACCTTTGCCCTGTTCGGAACGTAAGGCGCATCATTTCGCGCCGCGAGTATCGAAAAACTGCCCCCGTTTATCGCGTTCAGCTCGACATCGACAATCTTCAAACCAGCGCGCTCCGCCATCCAGGCGATCTGTCGCATTCCGTAATAGCTGAGATGCTCATGGCAGACCGTGTCGTACGAGAGCCGGTCGAGCATATCCGGCATATAGCTCTGTTCGAACTGCCACACACCATCCCGCGCCAGTAGTGACCGAATCTCCTGCATGAACTGCAGCGGCGTTTCCACGTCATAGAACATCGCAAGCGAGGTGATGATCTTGAACCCGGTCGCGCAGTGCGCCCGGACCTTCTCTGCCGCGAAGAAATCCACAATCAGAGTGGCATCGGCCGGATACTCGGACGCGAATCGCGCGCTCGAGGGATCGATTCCAAATCTCTCCACCTGTAGGTCTTCGTAGCAACGCAGCAATGTTCCGTCGTTCGAGCCTATGTCCAGAACCCGATCACCACGGCCGGCGCCCGTTATTTCGACCAGATTGGCGGTCTTGCGCCGCAAATGCTCAATCATGGTCGCGTTCATCGAGGAACGGTATCCGTAGCTCTCGCCAAACATCTCGCCGGGGTCGCAACTATGGCGCAACTGCAGCAATCCGCAGTGTTCGGCGCCACTTTTTGCATTGCAGAGCACTAGTTCGAGCGGTCCTGTCGGAAGGTCGGCCTCGCCTCGTTTCTGAAAACGGCCAGTCAGCGTTTGCTGGCCCAGATCCATCACGGGAACCAGCTCACCATTCCCGCAAGCGCGGCAACTCGTGATCGGATGCACTACCTGCCCAGCCAAATCGGCCATAGCGCCTCCTCGCTGAGCACAGCCGGCGAGCATGTGCGTTTGTCATTGATATGTGGGCCGGAACTCGAGCCGTAGAGCTCTGGCCGGTAAGCCACCACCGCGTAACCGGTGCCGTTAGATGCCATCGTGCGACTTTGACTCCTCGTCCGTAGTGGCTGCCGGTCTGCCGTCGTCTCAATCCGCTCGGATGCGTCGGATGCGAATGCATCCCATTTGAGAACTGTCATCCAGCGGTCCCACTAAACAGCAAGGTAGATACCGGGCGACGCCCATTACCTCGCGTGCGTCACGATGGCCGGGCGCGTATTTTCAACGCCAACAACCGAAGGAATCAATCACATGCAGCTCGTACAAGGAGAGGAAGCTTCAAGTCAGCCGGATCCGACACACATCGTCGATTACTACCGGGCTCAAGCAGTTGAACATGGTTCTTCCCCCAGCTCCACAATGCTGGACGAGATCGTGCGCGATAAAGAGATCGAAGCGATTCTTCTCTTCCTCGACCGTGTAAGTGGCAGGAACTTGCTTGAGATCGGTTGCGGCAATGGCTTTCTTCTGGAAGAGATTGCAAATCGGTTTGGGACGCGCTTCGCTCAACACGGCCTGGACCTAACTCGCGATATGTTAACGGTTGCGCGGCACAGGCCCATCGATTGCAACTGGTACTTAGCTGACGTCCAGAAGCTTCCATTCGCCTCGAACACCTTCGATGTCATCGTCTCGGAAAGAGTCGTGATCAACATACTTGATCCAGAGGGCCAGATGCGAGCCTTTGACGAGATCGCACGTGTCCTAAAGCCCCAGGGTGTAGTGGTTGCGATTGAGGGGTTCAAGACCGGCTTACAGAATCTGAATCGGGCGCGCGCAGAGTTCCTCTTGCCCGCTATCCCCGAACCCGATGTGAACAACTGGTTCACAGAACAGCGATGGCAGTCGTTCCTGTCTAACCGCTTTCGTGAGTTCGATTCGAAAGAGGCCGCCGGGCTCGCACCGGAAAATTTCCTGAGCAGCCATTACTTCATGACGCGCTTCGTTCATGACGCCATCAAACCTGAAGGCGGGAAGCTTCGCAATACGGAGTTTGCAAAGTTTTTCTCGGCCGCACTCCCGCCCGCGGGCGATTATTCTCCACTTCGCATTAAGTACCTACGCAAGAAGTAACGCCGCGGGAAGGCCCGCCACGACCCCCGAAGCACGCACAGCGTAAGCATGGCTGCTCAAGCCGCCCGAGCCTGCCGGAACTAGTCGCTATCTGAATACGTCATCATGGTGAATGTTGCGTATGAAATTCCGTTTAGCGCCGCTTGTGTTTTGTTGTGCTTT
>JAFAQG010000499.1 GCA_019246575.1 Acidobacteriaceae bacterium | reverse complement strand
TTCGGATATTCGGTTCCGATTTCGGAATTGGTGGAACTGCGGGTAGAGAAAGCAGTGAAGAGCGGGATGGACGGGATTGTGTGCTCGGGTTTGGAAGTGGCGCGGGTAAGGGAGCTTGGGGGTTCGAAGTTAACGCTTGTTGTCCCGGGTGTCCGGTCAGCGCAGGTGCAGGCGGGGGATCAGAAACGCGTTGCGACGCCCGCAGAAGCGATGCGCGAGGGCGCGGATTTTCTTGTGATTGGAAGACAGGTGACGCGGGCGGCGGAGCCGGCCGCCGCCTGCGAACAGATCCTGTCGGAGATTCAGGCTACTTCTTAGAAGCGAGCAGATCGAGAATGGCTTGGCCGTCGGGGGAGCCGAGCCCGGTGCAGCAATCCCAGCCGGTTGCGGCTTTGTAAGCGCCATTCGTTCCGGTTGTGATGTCATGCAGCACCTTGTGTTGTGCGATAGTGCCGTAGAGCGTTGGATGCAACCAGCCGATATTCTTGCCGAGCTTCTCGTTGCATACAGCGATCAAAGCAGCCCAAAACGGAGCGACAGCACTGGTTCCACCGACTACCACGGGGTGTCCGTCGACTAGGACCTGATATCCGGTTTCCGGATCGGCAACCGCCGCTACGTCCGGAACGCCGCGACCGCCTACATTGGATTTAATTGCGGGTGCGGGTATGTTCAGATGCGCCTGGTAGGACGGGCGCGAGAAATAAGCGCTAACGCCGCCGCCGGTTGCGCCTCCGCTAGCGTCGTTCCATACGGTCTCGGATGTGATCTTGCCGTTGTGGGCGATCAGCCGCGTACCGCCACAGGCAAGGACCCAAGGACTGGAGGCAGGGAAATCGACGTGCGAATGGTTGTCCGGCTCGCCGTCAGAAGAGCCGTTATCACCGGCTGCAGCACATACGGTGATGCCTAACATCGCGGCATCGTGGAATGCTGCGTTAAAGGCATCGAGCGATTGCTGGATCCACTGGTTTTCCGCAGCTCCCCAGCTAATCGCGATGACGGATGGCTTGCGAACGTTGTCATGAATGGCGCCGTTAATGGCGTTGAGGAAGCCTTGATCGGTGTTCGGGGCGAAATAGACTGCGATGCGCGCGCCTGGGGCAGCGCCGCCTGCCACTTCGATGTCGAGCGCGACCTCACCGTCGGGCCCGTCCGGGTCACCTGTGGGCGCGTTTTGTGCGCCGTCGACGGACACGGCCGTAACAGAGACGTTTGAGAGGCCGAGCTGCTTCCAATAGGTTTGAAGATCGGAGTTCTTGAAACCGCCGCCTAGCTCAATGAGGGCGATCGTCTGATTTGCGCCCGTGTTCTGTGGAAAGTTGTAAATGTGCGTGAGCTGCGTGGGAGTATAGGAGACCGGCTGTGCGGATCGAGCGTGGATGCGGTGAGAGGTTTGAGCGAGGGGGCGCTGATCGAAGCCGAGCACGGCGATAACGCGTTCGCTGAGACATGAAGGGAGGAGCAGATGCCCGGTCCGCGAGCGGAAGTGTTTACCGTCGCTCCATCTGACCTGCAGATCCGCACCGAAGGCGGCGGCGAGTGCGGCGAGTTTCCCTGATAGAGTTATGGACCGCGCAGCGGGGTTCACGTGAACGACGGAAAAGTGGTTCTCGGTAGCGAATGCTTCAACAGCTTCGATATCGGCCGGATCTGCGCCATAGCGGTCCGCGAGTTCGGCGTGACTCAGGTGATTGTCTGCGAGATGCGGCTCAGGCGAGGTCGTGCGACGACGGAGTAGTAACGTGATTTGAATGACTTCGCCGGAGATCGGGTCACCCACCGGGATCGATTTGGCGGGGTGCTCGCGATAACTGCCGGGCAGAATGATATGAGAGGACATGAGATGCTGGCTCCTCGCGGATGGTAGCGGCGCGGAGCGCGGAGCGGGATGAAGCCTGATTGCTAGAGGGTGCGTATTGGTATCAAATGAAAAGACATACGAGCGAACGAGGAATTTTCGAACAGTTGTGAACGGAAATAGGGCACCGCTTGCTTACGCGCGCGGCTCAGCTAAGCGGAACTCGTGGCTGCGCGGTTGGCTGATTTTGTTTCTCCCCGCCCTGCTCGTGTCGTGCGCGAATGGGCAGGGGTTAGCTAGCGTTCTGGCCGATAAGAAACCGGCTGCGACACCCGCTGCGCCCGCGGATCCGTTGAACAGAGACACGCCCCGGGACGCGATTTACAACTTTCTTGAAGCATGCCACGCGGGCAATTATGCCCGCGCTGCGAAGTATCTCGATTTGAGCAAGCTGGCTCGCGGCACCGAAGCAAAGGACGGGCTGGAACGGGCGCGGCTGTTAGGCTTGCTTCTCGACCGCGATCCGCATTTCGAAGTGGGACAACTCAGCGATGACTCCGAAGGAATGCAAGACGACACGCTTCCAAAGGACATGGACCGGCTGGACACATTCCAGTTAAACGACCGGACAATTCCGCTGTATATGCAGCAGGAAACGGTAGATGGGTTGAAAGTGTGGCTGGTTTCCGCCGATAGTGTGGCGCGCATCCCGGAGCTCAAGGCGCTCGCGGAGCCTTCCGCGATCGAAAAGAGGATGCCTGCACCGCTGGTGCGCACGACATTGCTAGGGACAGCTATGTGGGTTTGGATGGGACTCGTTCTGCTGGCGTTGTTGTTGTCGGTGGTATCGAGACTGCTGTCCCGGATTACGATTGCGATCGCTAAGCCTATAGCCAAGCGGTACACGAAGGCCCTTCAGGTTAACAGACTTCAGGCTTTAGCGGAGCCGATCCGGCTCCTCCTTGCGGTGGTAGTATTTCGCGCGTGCATGGAGGTAATTGCCCCCTCCGCGCTGATGCGCGATTACCTGATGAAGCTGCTGGTGCTCTTAGTCGCACTTGGAGCGGCATCGCTTGTGATGCGGATTGTCGATGTCATATCCGATCAGTGGATGTCGCGGCTCGATCCGCGCGAGCGCGCAGTTTCTTATTCTGTGTTACCGCTCGGCGTGCGATTCGTGAAGATTTGTATCTTCATACTGGCTGTGTTAATCACGCTGCAGCAATGGGGCTATAACACAACAACTATTCTGGCCGGTGTGGGAGTCGGCGGCTTAGCGGTTGCACTAGCTGCACAGAGGACAATAGAAAACCTGTTTGGCGGCATCTCCGTTATTACGGACCGGCCTGTTCTGGTGGGGGATGTTTGCCAGTTTGGCGGGCAAACGGGGACGGTGGAGGATATCGGCTTACGCTCGACTCGCATCCGCACGCCGGACCGGACTCTGGTTACGGTTCCGAATTCGCAATTCTCGACTATGACGCTGGAGAATTACTCGCGGCGGGATCGTATATGGTTTCATCCGACACTGCCGCTCAGGAGGGACACAACGGCCGAACAGATTCGAGATATGATGCAGGCCATTTCCGAGGTGTTGCAGAATCATTCGAAGGTGAACGCGACCGCAGTACCTGTACGGTTCACGAAGATCACTCCCGAAGCTTTTCACTTGGAAGTATCTTCGTATGTATTGACATCCGACGGCGATGAATTTTTGAGGGTGCAGTCGGAGTTACTGCTCGCGTTTGTCGATAAAGCTGCGCAGCTTGGGATCTCGTTTGCGGTGCCGCTGCGAGAATTGAAGAGGACAACGACCGAATTCAGGCCGGAAGAACAGGCGCTGTTTGAGGCGAGGGTGGAGTAGGGCGCTTGCGGCACGAAGTTCGCGATCCCGGAACCGCTTGCTTCCGCGCGCGCTCAGTTACGAGATCTCAGTCCAAGAGTTCAAACAGTGAAACTGTGTGCGGCCCTACGGTGATGTTCGAGGAGGCGTGCAGGCCGGCGGCATCATACGAGAATGCTGTCCGGGCCTTGGGATCGATGACGAACACGTGTCTTGTTCCAAGCGACAGATAATCTTGGAACTTCTGCAGCATCCGATTCATGCGGTCTTCCGGGGGACAAGACCTCGAAGACGGCGAGCGGCGGCGTTGTAAATATCTGTT
>JAFAQG010000485.1 GCA_019246575.1 Acidobacteriaceae bacterium | reverse complement strand
TCTCGGCTCGAGATTTTCCGTCTCCAGGCTTATCGCAATGCTGATGTTCGACACTGAGCAATACTTCGCGATGAAAGCGCGTTCGTCCTCTCCGAGAACGTCGTCCGGGGTTTCGGTTGCGGAACGCTCATCGTCATTGGCTACATGCCCGATGCGGTAAAAACCAACGAGGAGCGCATCGGTTCGGTGTACTGCCGAAATGCCATCAACTCGCGATTGTTGCTCGTCCGTGAGGAACGGCGCGCCTCCACGGCTTGCATCCCACTCGATAGGCAGATACTCTTCGATGCTGACATTCCATGTCGCGGAGCAGGCGCACCGGCCAATAAGAACGCCGGCCGGGCGTAGCTCAGGTTCGGTCCGAAGGCTCTCACGGACTCTCATTTGTAAGGATGACAGAATGCCGGCACTAAGTTGTACCTTGAGCGATTGCGACGGAAGCGCCCATTCGATTGCAAGAGAATGGCTGCCTTTAAGTTGTGGGGCGGCGGGGGTGCTCATAGATTCGCATTCGACTGCATGCGACGGGCTTTTGTGTAGTACCTGCAGATCATAACATGGGATTTGCCATACGGCACAATTGAAATCACGTCAGAACCGAAATGAATTCACACGGGCAAAGACGCCGAATAACAGGTGTGTAAGTTTAGTAACATGCTACGGCGCTCAGGCTTGCCGATGCCCGAACATATCCCCGAGTCCGAGATACACGTATGGATAGTGGGACTCGAAGCTGCCGGCCATCGGATCGCAGAACTGAGTTCGACTTTATCGCCCGCTGAGAATGCTCGCATTCAGGACTTCAAATTCGAAGATCTTAAAACGCATTTTGTTATTTCTCGAGGTCTATTGCGCATGCTTTTAGGAAAATATCTCAGTATTCCTCCAGCATTCCTTAAACTTCGCTACACCAACACGGGCAAACCGGTTCTGGACATGATGAACAAAACGATGTACTTCAGTACCTCACATTCGGGCCGCATGGCCGCTTATTCATTTGCAACACATTGCGAGGTTGGAATCGATATCGAGCAGATCCGCGACGTGCCGGATGTGCAAGCAATCGCTTCACGCTTCTTTTCTCCGCAAGAAGCTGCAGACTTATGGACATTGGACGCGGTCGACCGGATGCGCGCGTTCTTTACATGCTGGACGCGCAAGGAAGCTTACACGAAAGCGACTGGGGAGGGCTTTTCGGAGACGCCCAACAGCTTCACAGTTACGCTCCGGCCAGACGAGCGGGCCGCGTTCAAATCCATTGGCCACGATCCCTTGGAAGCAAGCCGCTGGTCTCTATACGACCTGCCATGCGCCCCCGAGTATGTGGGGGCTGTTGCGTTCCGTGGCGCACAAAAGGTCCGCGTTGCAGGCCTCCAAACGGCCGAGGACGTTCTGTCGCAATTCGTCGGCCTCGCATCATGAGAATGACAGCAGGCTACTATCGCCATCAAAGCCGGAGGGGGCCCAC
Source organism: Acidobacteriaceae bacterium (assembly GCA_019246575.1). Next base: position 5,962 of record JAFAQG010000485.1, on the reverse strand, counting down.
ACTGACGGATCCTTTAGCGTTTCACTCAAACCTTTTTCCTTGGCAAGATAGTAAGAGGTCCAGCAACCCAGACTTCGCTCGTGAGGTGGTGAAATGGCTGTGAAACCCAACCGGTCTAGCCAACACCCCGTGACTTCCAATACGTGAACGCCATCTGTTCGACAGGCGTCGAGCATTGAAGCCAGAAAAGCCGAGAGCATCTGTTCGGAGTCTTTCAACGCCTGAAAGTCTATGAGGCGAACGCGTTTCAGGTGAAATCTCGCGCTGTCGAGCCGGTCGAAAATTGCATACCCGACAAGCTGACCAGCTTGCGAAACCGTCAGCACCCAAGCATTTTGCTCCGATAGCGCGTGCTGGAACCGCCAGGCGAGAGTTTCCCGATTTCTTACACCCAACAAAACGTCGTTGTTCTGGATTTTGAGTTTTTCCCAAAAGACATCGAAGCGCTCGTCAAAGTCTGTGCATTGTTCGACTTTCAACGATCCACCGTTTAATTTACTTTGGAACCCGTTCTTGCAGGACAACACCGGGCCCATAAAGTAACTCAGCGCTGAAGCAGCGGGAATTGATTTCGCACGCAGAACGCTGCGCGAAAAACCGAGGCAGTTTGTGATCCAAAATTGAGATTTGTCCCACTCCCCTACCGGCACTCTTGAGAATTCAAAAAATTTAAGTATAGGTTCTGCGACAGCGCTGACTGTTGTGTTAATCAGCAGGTCAAGTCCTTCCTGTTCTATAAGCGAGTCGAGGAGCAGCATTGCGTACGGCCTGTAACTTTTAGAAACGACTAAACCGGATCCGCTCGCGGCGCGAAGCTCGCGTCCTCTGAACCAATACAGAAGAGGGATATTTCCTACATATCCGACTATTTCGTTGTGATCCGCTTCGAGAACCCAGCCGGCCGGGCACTCCGTAGGCCAATTCCTTTGCGCAGGATTCTCCCGCCACAACTGCATCCAGCGTTCGAAGGAAAAAGCACGGAGGTCATTGGCGATCAAAAGGGAACGAATAAAAGGATAATCAGCTGGAGAGGCTGCGCGTAGCTTGGGCGTTGGGCATACCTCGCAGTTAGCATTCGCCTCTGCACATGGACCGGAATCTCCGGTCCTTAGCTGATTGACGCTCTCTGGATCGCGATCCGACGAATTGGCAAAGTAGCGATTCCTGCTCGTGCGCTTTCGGAACAGATCGGCCTCATTCTGAACGGAACAGAGCAAGTTCCGTCACTTGCTTAGTGTATAAAACCCGTACGAATGGGGTTGGTACGGCAAAACCGGAATCTGAACTTATACCGGCCGGGTCATGCCGTCAAGGTGAATATTTACAATCGGACTGCACGATCGAATCCGACCGGCAGCGCCGTGAGTCCACGCAGTCCGAGATTAGTACGCCAAGTCAATGTCTCGGATTGCAGGTGCAGATCCGGTAATTGGGAGAGCAACCCGAATGCAACTTGGCCCTCCAATCTCGCAAGTGCCGCACCAAAACAGAAATGGGCGGCCCAACCGAAAGCTACATGACGGTTGTCGGTTCTAGAGAGATCTAGATTATCGGGATCGGGGAAACGCTCCGGATCCCGATTAGCTGCCGCCATTACAGCGATGACAGCTTGGCCGCTGCGAATCGCCTTGCCTCCCATCTCGAGGTCTGCGGGGGCGATCCTGGCTGTATGTTGACTCGGACAATCGTAGCGCAGGAGCTCCTCGACCGCTGACGGGAGCAGAGGCGGTTCACGTCTGAGGCGCGCGAATTCGTCAGGGTGCCTAAGAAGTGCCAAAACGCCATTCCCGATGAGATTCGTTGTCGTTTCCTGGCCCCCCACCATCGTGATGATGCAGTTAGCAATGACCTCTTCCTCAGTTAGCTTGTCGCCGTCCACCTCGGCGGTAAGTAAAGAATGCACGAGACCCTCGCGAGGGCATCGTTTCTGGTCGCGGATTCTATCGGCGAAGTAAGCCGTCATATCCTCGACGGTTTTCAAAATGCGATCGGTACGATCTGGGTTGTGCTGAAAGTTGCCGAGCATCTCGGCGAAATTCGCGGACCACTCCTTGAGTTGGTCGTGATCGCCTTCCGGCACCCCCAGCATTGCAGCAGTGATGATGGCCGGAAGCGGGGCAGCGAAATCGGAGATGACATCCATCTCGCCTCGTTCAAGCACCTGCCGCAGCAATCTATTCGCAACACCCTCTATCTGCCCCCGGAGCACTTTAACGCGATCCGGAGTGAATGCGAACGCTGCGAGGCTACGAATTCTCGTATGCGCCGGCGCATCCAGGAACAGCATCTGCTTCACCATAAGAGCTGCGATCGGGCCCATGCGCTCAAGTCCCATCTCGCTCAATTTCTCCGGAGTTGGAGTACGATCAGCCGAAAACGTTTTTAAGACCCGGATCACATCCGGATATCGAGTCACCACCCACGAATGCAAAAAGACATCCCAGTGGACGGGATCGGTGGAGCGAAGCCGGTGAAACAGAGGATAAGGGTTTGCAAGAACCTCGGGGTCCAATAATTGATAGAGACTTAGGGTGGAATCCTGGCTGACTTCTGTTTCCTGGGCAGTTAGCATACAGACCTCCTTGTTCTTCTATAAAAACCCGGCACGCGATATTGCGAGTAAAATTATGCGCTTAGACCAGTACCAATTCGCCTCTCGATTTCTGAAGAGAGTGCAGCGATCGTAGGCGACCTGAACACGGTCCGCAACGGAAGATCGACTTTCAGAGATTTATGAAGACGGGCGATTACCTGCGCGGCTAACATCGAGTTTCCTCCGACTGCAAAGAAGTTATCATCAAGCCTAAGCTGACGCCCTCCCAGGAGCTCGGACAAAATAGAAGCAACGGAAGACTGGATATCGCTTTGATGCTCCGCTGCGGCTTTGCCTTCCTGTAACATGTTTGAGCCGTCGGGAGCCGGCAATGCACGTCGATCAACTTTGCCGTTGGCAGTTATCGGAAGCTCTTGAACGCGAACAAAGCAACCGGGCACCATATAAGCTGGGATCCGGGTCTCCACATGCTTCCGAAGATCGGAGGCGGTCACATCGGTTGTGAGAACTAGATACGCCGCAAGATGCCTGTTTGCTTCGTCACCGATTGCGCTCACTACGACGGCAGCTACTGCGGGATGGGTTTTGAGAGCTGCCGCAACTTCGCCAGGCTCGATCCGATACCCGCGAATCTTGATCTGGTCGTCGATTCGTCCGCAAAATTCGATTTCACGGTTCGGAAGTTTTCGGCCGGCGTCGCCCGTTAGATAGACCGGCGAATCGCTGATCCAGGGGATGATCTTAAAGCGTTCAGCCGTTAACTCAGGCCGGCCAACATAACCAAGACCGACGCTTGCGCCACTTACAGCGATTTGTCCTTCCTCGCCGTCAGGAACAGGCCGAAATTCCGAATCGATCAAATGGATTTCAACTCCCGATATCGGCTGCCCTATAGAAGGTAATCCCCTTTGCCCGTTCTGCACGGCAACGATGCCAGAGGTCACTAAAACCGTGCATTCGGAGGGTCCGTAGTTGTTGACCAAGCGAAATGGGATATGGGCGCGAGGAAAGGTGTGTAGAGTATCGGCACCGGTAAGTAAGTAGCGTAACCGGGTCTCCGACGGCCAAGCTAGGAATAGCAACTGCTCGGCAATCGGGGTAACGGCAAAACAAATCGTGATCTGTTGGGACGTGAGGAAATCTCGCAGGCGCTCCGGTTGTAATGGAACGGAGCGGTCGGGAACATAGAGCGAGGCACCCGCAGCTAACAGCGGCCACGTTTCGAGTACAGCCGCATCAAAGGTGAGGTGCGCGAATTGTGTTCCCCTGTCATCGGGGCCTACATCGAACGCTCGCTGGTGCCATCGTGTCAGGTGTGCGAGATTCGCTTGACTGATCGCGACGCCCTTTGCTTCTCCCGTCGAACCCGAGGTGTAGACAACATAGGCGACATCCTGAGGTCGGATCATCCAGTCTTTCGAAAAGACGTCGGCACTCGACAGAGACGGCAGGTCGTCGATGCGAATCTCGCGGCAGCGGCTATCGGGCACGCAACCGTGATGACGATGACCAGTCATCACGAACTGCACGTCGGCATCCGTTAACATCTGCCGCAAGCGCATGCGTGGTCCCGCCGGATCTACCGGAAGATACGCACAACCGGATCTCCAGGCAGCAAGCGCCGCAACTGTCATTTCCCAACAGTCGTCAGTCGCGACGGCAATAACCCCTGAACGCGCCTGAATGGAGCTTAAACACTGCGCGAGAGCAGACGCTTCGTGAACGAGCTCTCGAAAGCTGCCGCTGCGGAAGTCGGACACGATGGCCGTTCGGTCGGGCGCATGTCGCGCGAGTTGCCAGATCTGCTGTGCTACCGAGACAAATTCTTCCTGCATTCCGTCCATTGGTGTGGCTGAGGCCACGCAATCACCCCTGTTCAGCTGCGCATTAGAGCGCATCTCTCGTCCTCCTGAATGTTTTTAGTTCTGCGTATCAGATCAGCATATGCAATCACGTCACCGTGCTGCGCTGGGGAGTCATTGCGAAACATTTGGGCGACCGATCTTCCAATCCCCGTGCAGTCGTGCTCTGGGTTGTTTGGGTATGACCGCATTCAACCTGCTTCCCCCGGCTAGTAAGCGTCATGCAGAAATAGCGGCGCGTTCACCCTCAGTGGCCTGCTGTCTGAAATCGTTCATTTTGGTCGATAGCGTCCGGTGCAGCAGGTCGGCGAGCTGAGCGACAACTGCCGCGGATCTAAAGATCTCGAATTGGCACCCGAAGCGCACGTATTCTGAGTCCGAAAGAGGGACCTGGAGCGACCAGTGTCCCGTAACCGGTTTCTCGGGAGGAGCCTCGAAGTGTTGTCCACAGCCAACGAAGTCAACGTGGGTGAATCCTAGTTCGACGGCAATAGTTCTAACTGCTGACCAACAATCGTCGACGCTGTTCGCCGCCATGATTTTCTGTTCACAGCTGTTGAGTGAAAAGTGCGATTTTACGATCGATCGGATATTGTTCTTACGTAGTACTCGAATCGCAACGTCAAACTCCTGATAATGCAGGTAGCGGATTCCGAACCACGCGACTATACAGAAGACGAACATGATGACGAAACGCATGTAGTTCGGGGCTGTGCTTTGTAATATTGAGAAACCCGCTCCGACAGCGCTCGCCGCACAAAGCAAAAACGCAGTTCGGCGAGGAGAAAGGCCGCGATCAAGCAAACGATGGTGAATGTGCGCACGATCGGCAGTAAAGATCGGCTGCGCTCGTACATAACGGCGTGCAACCGCTAGTCCTGCATCGAGTAAGGGGATACAGAGTGCCATAATCGGCGCCGTTACGCTGAGAGCCGTGACGGACTTCTTCGACCACATTACGCTGTAACAGGCGAGCATGAATCCCACCCAGAGGCTTCCACTGTCGCCGAGGAAGATGGAAGCGGGATTTATGTTGAATATGAGAAAGGCTAGCAGAGCCCCCGCGAGAGGTGCGGTCGCGACCACCAGTCCGGCATCCCCGTGGAGCGCACCTGCAATCATAGTTGTCACCGACGCGATAAACCCAATTCCTGTTGCGAGTCCATCGACGCCGTCGATCAAGTTAAATGCGTTCGTACACCCGACTAGCCAAATTAACGTCAGCGGCGCCGCAACATAACTCGCAAACATGTGCCCCTGAAAACCCTGGATCTGTATTCCGCTGAAAATGGCGATAAGTGAGGCGAGTGTCTCGGCACATAATTTCTGCCAAGGCTTGAGGCCGAATACATCGTCCATCAGACCCGTCATGAACACTAGAAACCCGGCGAGCAAAAGTTTCACCAGCACCGGTGCCGGATGGTGAACCGGTACCGGGTGATGCGATATCAGAAGAATAAGGCCCAAAGCCCCCGTGTATGCCACTAGGATAGGAACACCTCCCATCCTGGGAATAGGCGTCGCATGCAGTTTTCGATACTGATCC
>JAFAQG010000484.1 GCA_019246575.1 Acidobacteriaceae bacterium | reverse complement strand
CGCCAGGAAATACCGCTCCAGACTATTTGTTTTAGGTCTGGCGTTCGCACGCTTTGTGCCCTTACCTTCCCTTGCTCGTGCTTTTCGGACGCCTTCCGTCGCCGGCTGTGCCGGTGGTTCCGTGATTGCGACAGCACTATTCATCTAAGTTCTTTTTCTCCTTTACAACTCGCTTTTCCCGCGCGGCTTTCGAAGCTGGGAGTAATCCGCGCCACGGTCCGAAAAGCAATCCGGCCAGTAAACATCCCGGAGCAAACGCAGCGACGGTTCGGACAAGCGGCTTCGCATGCGGAAGCACCAAACCCCAGGCCGACAACGCCGTCACACACAGCACAACGAGCGCCTGCCAGCGACGAACCCTCGGAGACCGTTCGAGCCTCAGCCCCGTGAGATGGAGACTAAAAGCGAAGATCGCCCAGAAGGATAGCGCCAGCGTCACATTGCCGGCCGCCGCAGATACCCCGAAGATCAGGTTTTCCGAACTGACGGCGACACAGGCAACCAACGAAACCAGGATCGCCAGAATGGCCTGTCGCTGCTCGGCGCGGGTTTCAGTGCTCATACATCTAATGCATACCCAATTCCCGAAATTGTGCAAATGCCCTTCGCCGCCGTTACTGCACTCCGGCATCAGCAGCGAGCTGTTGGTGCACGGCACCTTGCATCAGGCCGTCCGGCTGAGCCAGATCTTTGCTTTCCTCGCCCATGACCGCTTCCTCATAAAATTCGGCTACCCGCAATCCGCTGGCATCACGCTCGGTTCGGGCCACTGGAGCCAGCCTCAGATTGTAATGGGCGACAATGCGATCGCTTGTTTCTTTGCCGTCCTCGATGTGGTGAATTTCTCGCACACCCAGGACCGTGTACGCCAGATTGACACCACTGACTGGGTCGATGCGAATGACACTGAAATTGCTGACGATCCGCTGGGATTGGATCGTATCGAACTCTCCCTCATCCCTCATCTTCTTCATCGAGGCCTGGCGAAGGTTCAGGGTCATCATATTGAAGGCGTCCGCCAGACTGGCGTCGGCCGTTGCAGGCTGATAGCTCAAATACTTATTCAGGAATTTGCGAATGAAGAACCTGATCGCAACCTCATCGGGCGGAATCTCCGTGGTCGGCAGCAGGCGGATGCGTGAAGAAACCGGGCCGGTGACGCGCACATTAGCCACGGTGACAGAGCCATCCGAATTCTCTTTGAGAATCGGCGGATGTGCGATCTGGCGAAAGGCGTAAAATAGGCCGCCGCCTTGCACGATCACGACGAGCGCCAGAACGGCGATGATACCGAACGCCAGATTCAGGCGGGCTTGCAATTGACCATTGAAGTCCCAGTAATGGTAGTTCTTCGCTTCTTTCCTTTGTTTTTCTAAAGTGTCTAAACTCACGGTCACCTCACGTTTTCTGCCTCAGAACCGATCCACCCGGCTTATCCGCCGCCACCTCCGCCGCCGGGGCCGCTTCCGCCACCTTTTCCAAATCCTTTGGCCAGACCCACCGCGCTTCGGGAAACACGGCCGATTGCTCCACCGATATCGCCGTTGATGATGGAACCAGCTAACACCGGTATCAACGCGACAGCGATTGCAAGAACCAAGCTGACAATCCCGATCAGCAACGTACTGCCGAGGCCGCTCAGAAGACCCAGGAACCCATTGGCATTCTCGACCGCTGTCACCGTGTTCATATTGATGAGAACCATCAGACTCGAGAAAAGCGCATACAGCACCGGCCACATGCCCCAGGTCGCGAATCCCTTCAGGTACCCCTTTGTGTACGGTCCCAGGCTGCCACTTGGATAGAGGGCACAAACGAGGGGGCCAAGCCCATACAGAACGACGCCCGCAAGAAGATACAGTAGCGAGAAAATCACGTATCCCAGAGCCAGCGCGATGTAACTGATCACCAATAGAAGCGCCGTAATCGCTGCAGATATCCCGCCCTTGGCAAGACTCCACAGAGCTTGACTAGCGGAATTGTTGTTCCACTCTGTCTGGGCCTGCTGGATCCATTGCTTGACGAGATCTCCGCCACCGCCCGTGTGCGACATGATGATGCTCGCAAGCGTATTGAACGCGTCCATCACCAGATGAAAAACGGTATCCCAGTTCGCCAGCAACGTTGTCATCAACATGCCCTTAATGAGCACTGTCCCCAGCTCGTTGTAGTCGGCACCGCGCCACCACGTTTCATAGACTTGGTACAAAACAGTTGCCACGATGATGCCCTCCCCGACATGGCTCATCGTTGCCGTCACGCCGCCGCTGTTAATCCCAGCGAGAGCCGTTGTCAGAAGCGTTTCGAAATAGAACGGGGATGCCATAATTTACTGCACTCCGCTCACCTGATGTTGTAAGCTTTGCCCGGCTGCTGCCCGCTGCTTCAGCAAACTGTTCATGTTCGCCAAACTGGTTCCATGCACGCGCATCAGATCCGCCATCGCTGATTGCGTGTAGGCTTGCGACTTCACGAGCCAAGCCGCGGCGGATGCTTCGATCATCGGAGCCGTACCCGGTGCTGCGTTGTTAATGGCCTGCTGCATCTGGTCCGCGGCCTGCAGTTCCGCATCGGCCATCTGGTCGTAGATCACCGCCCGCTTCATAGCGTCCTGCGCCACGGCATCGCTCAAATCAATCGTCTGGCGGTCCGCGGGGGAGGCTGCGTTGATCGCCGGGGTCACCCCATAAACGGTCTGGAAAACACCCCCGACCTGCGCAATATTCATGGCATTGCGGGAGAGAAGAATCGTCTCGAGCTGTGACGGATTCGGCAAAGTAGCCGAGTGTAAAGGACTGTTCAACACGTTTGTGAACACATGCATGCTGTTCCAGAGCCCGCTGAGTAAGGAGCGCGTCTGCGTGATCAGCATTGCGGGGTACAACACCTTCTGCTCGAAATCGCGGATGTCGCTCTGAATGGAATTCAGTTTTTTCAGGTCGCCGCCAATCGTG
>JAFAQG010000475.1 GCA_019246575.1 Acidobacteriaceae bacterium | reverse complement strand
TAAGCAGCCCCCGCAAGGTGCGCCGGAAAACAACTTCGGAAAACCGCCGCGTGGTTGGCCGGCCGTCGGATACGCCTGCAATCAAAACCAAAACGGAAATTGCACGCCGGTCGCGCCCGATGCGACGACACAAGACTTTTCGTGGATGCTCGGCTTGATGCCGTATAGCGAGCACGCCCCAAGGTGATTTACGGCAGCTCGCCGGCAAGCAGCCGTCCCAGATCCGCGGCGGCGACGCGAAGGCCAACATAGAAGGATCCGAACAGCGCATACGCCGCACTCACTTCATCGAAGCGCATCTCATAGATGAGCTTCTTGAAGACGAGCGGATCGTCGGCGAACAAGTCTACACCCCACTCCCAATCGTCGAAGCCGATCGAGCTGCTAATGATCTGCTTCACGCAACCGGCATAACGGCGTCCAATCTGACCGTGATCGTGCATCATGCGCTGGCGCTCGGCCATCGGCAATTGATACCAGTTCTTAACTTCGCCGCGCTTGCGGTCCATCGGATAGAAGCACAGGTATCTGGCGCTGGGGATTTCGGGAAAGAGGCGGGGCGACATGGCCGCGGACTGACGCGCGATGACCTCATTTACTCCCGTTTGCCATTCCGGCGAGTGCGGCTCGAAACCGCGCTCTGCCAGCTGCGCGTACGTCTTGGCCGAAGATTCGTACAACCCGAGTTCAACCACAGAAATGTAGGAATGTGTTGCGTCGAGAAAATCGGATAACTCGAGACTTGCAATGGCCACTTCGGCGCGATGCAAATCCGCGAGCGAATCCCGGAAATGGACCAGCATGAGATCGCCCTTATGTCCGATCTGCGAGTACATGGCGGACTGATTCGGATGACCATGCTCCGAGACGCGCTCAATGCGGGCGATCGCTTCCACCGCATTTTCGATGATCTGTTCGCGTCGCGATGACTCCAGTGCGCGCCAATCGGTGCGGCGGAACCGGAACATCTGATGCAGGATACTGGAGCCTTCGAGTGTGAGTGGAACGGGAGGGATCTCAGACACGCGACGGTTCCCATTCCGGAGCAGGAAGACCTGGCATTTCATGCCGGTACTTGCCTTCGAAGATCTCTTCGAAAACGCTCAACAGCTCGCCGTGAATTAGGCCGTTGTCGGCCAACACGTAGCGGCCGTGCAGGTCCAGTGGTTCGCCACGCATCCCTGAGACGGTTCCGCCGGCTTCTTCCACGAGCAACGTACCCGCTGCCATGTCCCACGGATTCAGACCGAACTCCCAAAAACCCTCGAGCCGTCCGCACGCGGTATACGCAAGATCAATGGCAGCGGAACCGCCTCTCCGCACGCCATGCGTCACCATCGCGAGCTGGAAATAGAAATGAATGTTTACGTTTTGATGGCGCTTACGGCTGGGGAAGCCGGTCGCAACCAGAGAATCATTCAGATAATCGGCACTGCTGACGCGCATGGGCGCTCCGTTCAACCGCGCGCCGCTGCCCCGCTCAGCCGCAAACAGCTCGCGGTTTAAAGGATCGTACACCACTCCCACGATCACCTCATCATTGCGCGCGAGTGCGAGCGTGACGTTCCACATGGGAAATCCATGAGCAAAGTTCGTGGTGCCGTCCAACGGATCCACATACCAGCGCATATCGGCGTGCATCTCGGCGCGTCCGCCCTCCTCGGCCACAATGCCGTGGGTCGGGAATCGCTGCTTGAGGCGCTTCATAATGAGCTGCTCGCTCGCACGATCCGCCGCGGTCACAAGATCGTGTTCGCCCTTCAACTCAAAGGCGACACCGCGATGTGCAAGCAACACCTGGCCTGCTTCGCGCGCGATCTCGATCGCGGCATCCAGGAAATCACCCATATACTTTCAGTTCAACATATGGACCGCTTGCTTCACGCGAGCATCAGTTCGTGCCGCTCGCTACGGCTCGTAATAGCCTGACCGTGCGGTAACTCTCAGGTCGCTGCGTCGCAGTCTGACTGTGATTGGGTGATACAGTTTGGGCTGTTCTCGAACGCCCCGCGGATAGAAACCGAGCAGGTATTGTGTTCGCAG
>JAFAQG010000468.1 GCA_019246575.1 Acidobacteriaceae bacterium | reverse complement strand
CAGCTATACGCTTTTACTAAGTAGGCCAGCAAAGCGGGCGATATCGCTCCTCCGATATTGCCGCACATATTCATAAGAGCGGAAACAGAGCCTGAGTAATCGCCACCGATGTCAAGAGCAATCGCCCAGGACACTCCTACTGTGAGTTCCAAACCGAAGAAAGCGATGCAGCTATACCAGACACAAGCGTACGAGGAACGGGTGAAAGTAGCAGGGATGATTGCCGCAGTCGCGATGGTGAACCCGATAACCGACACCACACGGCGCGCGAATGTTACGTTCTGTGTCCGCTTCAGCAGGATGTCGGAGATCCAGCCTCCGAGTAGATCTCCCAGAGTACCGGCAAACAGAGGAAGGCTGGCATAGATGCCCATTTGCTCTAGCGTGAATTTCCGGTGAGATTTCAAGTATGTGGGAAACCAATCGAGATACACGCTCAAGCAGTAGCAATAACAAAAGTACATAGCGCATAAGCGCCACAGGTTGCCGCTAGCTAGAATAGTGCGCCACGGCACCGAATGCGCCGTTCTAGCCGGTAATTCACCTATCGAACGTTGAATGAGATTTAATTCCGCCATGTTAACGCCTGCGTGCTCGCGTGGCGTATTGCGGTAGTAAACAAACCAGATGAGCGCCCAGACAATACCCACAATCCCCAATAGCAGAAATGGCGCTCTCCACCCGTGCCACATGATCAGCGCGACCACGAGGACGGGGGTTATGGCTGCGCCGAGACGGGAACCCGCATGAGTAATCCCCTGTGCGAATCCACGCTCGGAGGGGAGCATCCATCTCGAAAGGGCTCGGGTCGCGATCGGGAAAGCGCCCGCCTCTCCCAGGCCGAACAGCGCTCGAATTACGACCATCGATACGGCGTTCCAAGCGAAGGCAGTGAAACACGTGAACATGCTCCACCAGCCGACTACTAACGCCATCGCGCGACGCGGCCCAATGTAGTCGCCCAGCCAACCGCCGGGAATCTGGAACAGTGCATAAGTCCAGCGAAAGGCGCTTAGGATCCAACCTATGGTGATGAGGCTGAAACCGAACTCCTTCCGGATGAAAGGAATTGCGGACGAGATCGCTACACGATCGATGTAAGTGATCATGTAGGCAGCGACAGTTAATGCCAGAACGACGTGCCTGACATGAGTTGGCCGTGCGGCGCCCGGTGCTGTTTGTGGGTGCGCCGGTTCCGCGGAACCGCCGGCTGTGCGCATGGGAAGTGCGCGCGCTTTCATTATGTTAAAGAAAGCTTACAGCGGGAACATTAATCGGACGTTAACTGCTACCCAAAACATCGTTTGTGGCAATCTGGCTCTGGGCAGAGTTACTGAGCAGCGACCGCAAGAGCACGGCTGGGTGAACCGGCCGCAAACCTGTAAAATCTTCGACCTGCTGCCGGCACGACACTCCTGCCGCAACAAGCACTGAATCGGGACCCGAGTTGCGCGCTGCGGGAAAAAGACGGCGCTCGCCGATTAGTCGTGAAACTTCATAATGCTCGCGGGAATAGCCGAACGATCCCGCCATTCCGCAACAGCCGGCGTCGAGATCGATAACTTGCGATCCTGGAATGCGAGCCAGTAAAGCCTTCGCGGGCTGCAGCAGGCCCATCGACTTCTGATGACAATGACCATGCAGAAGCACCTTCTTGTTGCAGGTTGTCAGATTAAGGCGAACGCGTCCGTTCCCCCATTCTCGATCCAGGAATTCCTCGAACAGCAAACATGATTTGGCGACGATCTCGGCCTTCTCTCGCTCGGGTCCGCGTATCAGCCCCGCAGCATCTTCCCGCATTGCCGACAGGCAGCTCGGTTCGCAAAAGAGGATGGGGCGCCCTCTAACTGCATCCTCGTACAGAAGAGCAGTGTTGGATGCCGCTAGCGCTCGAGCGGCTGCAAGGAGGCCCTTCGAGATGAGAGCCCGCCCGCAACAACGGTTGCTCGCAAGGCCAACTTTCAATCCTGCTGCTTCGAGGATGTCGACCGCGGCGATTCCAATTTCGGGATTGTAGTAGTTCGTGAACGTATCATTGAACAGCAGCACATTCGCTGCGTCTGGCCGAAATGGCTTCGTGCGTGCCCGGAACGATTGCGCTAGTGTTCGGCGGCTCCATTGCGGCAACTTACGCCGCGGGTCGATGACTAAATACTTTTCATTTATGCGACGAACCACGCCGGTACCTATGACCCAGTTAGAAATTGGCGCAAAGCGGCTGCCCCATTTTGCAAAATTATGAACGTGCCCTAACATGCGCGCTTGCCTTTCAACGCCGTTACGCTCCCAGTAGCTCGCCAGAAACTCGCTCTTGAGGCGGGCCATATCGACGCCTACCGGACATTCGGATTTACATGCCCGGCACTCAAGGCAGAGATCAAGAACGTCGAAGCACGCCCGATCGCTCAACTGCGCGTCTGCAAAATGCCCGCTCATCGCGAGCCTGAGCACGTTTGCCCGGCCGCGGGTCGTATCCTTCTCATCGCGGGTTGCTATGTAGGAGGGGCACATAGTCCCCTCGAGCTTTTTACGGCATGCCCCCACTCCGCTGCACATCTCGGCAGCGCGCGTCATTCCACCGTACTCGGAGTAATCGAAGAACGTCCGCGGATTCTTGGTTCTGTAAGCGGGACCGAACCTGAGGTTATTTGTAAGTGGAGGCGCGTCGACGATTTTTCCCGGATTTAGAATTCCGACCGGATCGAACGTCCGTTTTATCTCTCGAAACGCTTCGTAAATAGTTTCTCCATACACTCTCGCCATAAATGAACTGCGAACCAAACCGTCGCCATGTTCTCCGGAAAGCGCCCCGCCGTATTCGAGCACAAGATCCGCAACCTGGTTTGCGATGGCTTCGAACTGGCGAATACCGGTCTCAGTTTTCAAATTCACAACCGGCCGGACGTGAAGACAACCGACCGAGGCGTGCGCGTAGACTCCGGCCTCTGTTCCGTTGCGCCTTACGATGTCCAGAAATCGCGCTATATACTCGCGGAGGTGTTCTGGAGCAACTGCCGTGTCTTCGACAAAAGAAATGGATTTGGCATCGCCCTTCATCGCCATCGAAAGCCCGAGCGCAGCCTCGCGCAAGGACCAGATCTGCGATTGCAAGGCTGAATCATATGCATGAAAGAAGCGCTGGCCCCAGCCGCGAGACTTCAGCTCTTCTTCGAGGGCTGACAACTTCGGCGGAAGTTCCTGCTGCGCATCCGCGTAAAATTCGACACATAGCAATCCACCGGGTTCCCCTTCAATAAAGTTCTTGCGAAGAGTTTGGAGCGCGGCATTCTCTTTCGTGTTCCGCAGAATTAAGTCGTCCATCACTTCGACCGCAGACGGCTGATGCTGCAAAATCGCAGGAGTAGCGCCGAGAGCCTCGAGTAAGTCGTCGAACTCAATTACCAGAACCGCTTTCGCCCGCGGCAGCGGAACAAGCTTGATCTTTGCTTCTACGACGACGCCCAGCGTGCCTTCCGAGCCCACCATAAGGTCGACCAGGTTGAACGACCGGTCGGAGCGTATGAAGCGATCGAGATTGTAGCCGCCAACACGCCGCATGAGCTTGGGAAACCGCCTGTCGATTTCATCTGCGTTCTTCCCTGCGACATTGCGCAGGACGCGATACGCCGCAGCCTCCAATGTTTCGCCCCGGCACGCACACTCAAGTTCTTCCCCTGCAAGAGCTCGGAAGTGAGCTATTGATGCATCCGCTAGAACGACCGTCTGCTCGAGCACATGATCGATTGTTTTTCCGTACAGAACCGACCGGGCGCCCGCGGCGTTATTGCCCATCATGCCGCCAATCGTCGCGCGGTTTGCTGTCGAGATATCGGGCGCAAACCGCAATCCGAAGGGCTGCAACTCGGCATTCAACTCAGACAAGACCACGCCAGGTTCGACGCGCGCCCACCGGTGTTCCTGGTCTATTTCGAGAATGCGATTCAGATACTTGGACGTGTCAACCTGCAGACCCTCGCCAACCGCTTGCCCGGCCTGCGATGTGCCGCCGCCGCGTACTGTGAGTGGGCACCGCAGAGCGTGGCAGGTCCTGACAATTTCGACAACATCGTCGCGCGATTTCGGAATGACAACGCCGAGCGGTTCAATCTGATAAACACTGGCATCCGTTGAATAGAGGGCGCGCGTAAGCGGATCGAACCAAACCTCTCCGGAAATCGATGACGGCAGGCAATGCTGCAGCTTGGAACGGTCGACCAGAG
>JAFAQG010000464.1 GCA_019246575.1 Acidobacteriaceae bacterium | reverse complement strand
GAAAATCGCGACAGCGCCGACCGGGGCGAAATTGGGCGGGTGCGGCACAAGACGCAACAAAGCTGCGAGGACCGTTAACGTGAGCGCCACGCTCGATCCGGACTTCTTTTCATCCATGCTTTGACGTTCAGTATAGCGGAATGTAACGTTTTTCGCTCACCACGCGGCAAGGGGATCGCTTGCAGGAAACGTATCCTCGACCGCTGCGTCGAGCGCCTCATCCATTCGCTTTTTCCGGCGCAGGCCGAAGCCCTCCGTCTTGCACCAAAGCACCCAGCCCGCGACGGGCAACGCGATCCCCAGTGCGAAATACGCGAATTTCAGCGCTCGCTCTTGCGTGTCGGTCATGGTCGTCTACCTCTTCCCCAGTGGATGCCGAACCGGAGTCGACTGATACAACTTAATGGAGCTGTATAACCGATTCACTTCGCTGCGGCATTGCGAGTGCCGCGGAGTGAGAGCCTTACCGCTTGTAACCGAATTTCTGTAACAGCTCGATGCGGGCCTTGACGTGCGATTCCTCTTCGACTCCGCGCGGCGAACTGCCGTCAATGACCCCGAGCACGCCCCGGCCCTGCTCGGTCTCGGCAACGATGACCTGAACGGGATTGGCGGTTGCGCAGTAGATGGCTGCGACCTCCGGAACCGCCTGAATGCGCCCGAGAACATTGATCGGAAACCCGTTTTTCATAGCCACGACGAAGACGTGACCGGCGGCAATGGCCGTGGCGTTCTGGATGGCGTTCGCCTTGAGCTCTTCGTCGTTGCCGTCGAAACGTGTGAGGCAGTCCCCCGAGGCCTCGTTGAAAGCGACTCCGAATTTCAAATGCGGCGAGGTGTTGACCATCGCTTCGTAGATGTCTTCGACTGTTTTGATGAAGTGGCTCTGGCCCACGATGATGTTGCCGTCCTCGGGAACCTCTAGCCGGATCGCTTTCAACTCCATCTCACGAATATAACTGTGGTTCCTATAATTGCGGGTAGTGCCGAAGCACTCGACGGATGCACCGGCAGGCGTGAGCGATGCGACCCTGCTGGGGCATATTCGCAATCTGCCTCACAGCCGGGCGACATTCAAGCAGCTAGTGCGGGAGCTGCGACTACAAGGTGTGGACCGCGATGCGCTCGAAGATACTTTACAGCGCCTCACTGGCCGTGGCGCGCTGGTTGAGCTTCGCTCGGGTCATTTCGCCACCGTCGGCGCAAATTCCGATCATGTTGCGGGGCGCCTATCGATACACCGGGACGGTTTCGGATTCCTGATTCCCGATCCGGGAGCCGAGACCATCGAGGGCGACGTGTTTCTGCCTCCTGCCGAGGCCGAAAAGGGCATGGATGGAGACCGCGCGCTGGTACACATTGCCCGCAAGTCGCGGGAAGGGCGTGCGGAAGGCGAGATTGTCCGCATTCTTCGTCGCGCGCATGTCACGGTTGTCGGTGAGTTTCGAATTCGGAGACGCGGAAATTTTGTCGTCCCGTTCGATGATCGCATCCAGCAATGGATAGAGATTCCGGAAGGCATGGAGATTCCGCCGCAGCGCCCGCCCGTCGACCGCGTGGGCGTGCAAACGCGGCACATCTCGTCGCTCGAAGATCTGGACGGGATGATCGTGAATGTCGAGATCCTCGATTTTCCGGAGAACGGCGAGCCGGGTGCGGGACGCGTCATCGAAGTGCTCGGGCATGCGGAGGATTTCGGCGTCGACGTTGAAATCATCATCCGCAAGCATCATTTGCCGCATGAGTTCCCGCCGGAGGCGATCGAGCAGGCGCGAAGTATTTCGCACGAGATTTCGCCAGCGGAGATGCACGCCCGGCGAGACTTCCGGGAATTGCAGATTGTCACGATTGACGGCGAAACGGCGCGCGATTTCGACGATGCCGTGTGGGTGGATCGATTGCCGAACGGCCATTTCGCGCTGCAGGTACACATAGCGGACGTGAGCCATTTCGTCAGGCCCGGTACGCCGATAGACAAAGAAGCGCTGCTGCGCGGCACGAGCGTGTACTTCCCGGACCGCGCGGTGCCGATGCTTCCGGTTGAGCTTTCGACCGATATCTGCTCGCTGCGCCCGCATGAAGACCGGCTGGTATTGTCGGCGCTGCTCGAGATCGACCGGCAGGGGGACGTCGTCGCGCAGGAGTTCACGCGCGGCGTGATTCGCAGTCATGCGCGCATGACGTACACAAACGTGTTTCGCATTCTCGAAGGCGATCCCGCGATGCGCGAGCACTATCGCAAGCTGGTGGATCGCTTTGAGCTGATGCGGGAGCTGGCTTTGATTCTGAACCGCAAACGCGTGAAGCGCGGCTCAATCGATTTCGACATGCCGGAGACGAACATCGAACTCGATCTTTCGGGCCAGATGGTGGGCGTCACGCGGGCCGAGCGGAACATCGCGCATCGCATCATCGAAGAGTTTATGCTGGCGGCGAACGAGGCCGTGGCGGGGCACCTGGAGACGGCGGGAATTCCGGCGCTATATCGCATCCATGAGAGGCCGGACGGCAAGCGGGTAGCGGATTTCGAGGAGATCGCGGCGCATTTCGGATACTCGCTGGGGATTGGCGCGATACCGGTACGAAAGTTCGCGGTGCGCGACAAGCGGCGGGACGGGCACAAGGCGCGGAAGGATATTATCCTGGCGCAGGAGATCGACATTTCATCGCGCAACTATCAGCGGCTGATCGCCAAAATTGCGGGGAAACCGGAAGAGCGCATTCTGAGCTATCTAATGCTGCGGTCGTTGAAGCAGGCGCGCTACAGCAACGTGAACGAGGCACACTTTGCGCTAGCCGCTTCCGCGTACACGCATTTTACGTCGCCGATCCGCAGATATCCGGATCTGATTGTGCATCGCATACTCGCCCATCATCTTGACGGCGGCGATGCGCTGCTGGATGAGGGTGCGTTACGCGAGCTCGGCGACGACACCTCGTTTACGGAACGCCGCGCCGCCGAAGCCGAGCGCGAGCTGATCGAGTGGAAGAAGGTCAAATTCATGCAGGACCGCGTTGGCGATGAGTTCGATGCCCTGATTATCAGTACGACGAAATTCGGTTTCTTCGTGGAGTTGACGGAGCTGTTCGTCGAGGGGCTGGTCCCGATGGAGACGCTCGCCGGAGATCGGTTTTTCTATCACGAGAACGGGCGTAAAATCATCGGCGAGCGCAGCCGCAAGACATACTCGATCGGGAACCGGTTACGCGTGCGGCTGGATCGCGCGGATACAGTGGAGCGCAAACTGCAGTTTGCGGTGGCCGCGGCAGCGGGTCAAGGGAGGAGAAGGAAGCGATGAGACCGGGCGTTCAATCGAGAACGCGAATGAACTCCGCGATCACCTGATATTTGTCGGGATCCTCGTCTAGATCCCACGACGGGTACGCGGGATTGAGGCTCTCGAGGCGAATGCGCGTTTGTGTAAAACCTTCTTCCGTGACGCGCTTCTCGCTCTTATAGCGCTTGACGGTGTATTGATTCTCGTCGGCGAGCTCCGAGTTGCGCACAAGCACCAGGCGTCCGTTGCGCGAGCCGATCACATTGCGGCGGAAGACGCACAGGCTGTTGTCGGGGATGCGCGGCTCCATCGAATGCCCACGGATACGGGCGATGAACATATCCTCGTCGAGCCGGAGATCGGGCGGCGTTTCGATCCACTCTTCGGCCGTGACGTCTTCGGGATTGGTCAGAAACGGCCCCGCCGCCACGGCAAGCGAATAACGCGGCAGGTGAGTACGAAAACGGAGAACCTCCGCGGGCACGTGCGTACGGTAGAGTTCGGCCAGAGTGCGCTCGAAGTTATCGACGGTTATCACGTCGCGCTTCGTGACGCGCACCGCGTTAGACAGCTCGTTCTCTAGCCGGTCGAGCACGGCCGCAGCGCCATGTTGGTGAGAGTCGATGTCGAGATCCTCTTCGAGGGCCGACAATACCTCCCCATCCTCTTCGCTCGCCACCGATTCCCAATCGCGCCGCAGGCGCAGGTAGAGCGTGTCCGTGGCGGGATCCATCAGAAGAACACCGATCGTCTCAGCCCGTCGCCCCGGCGATTCCCATAGCAACAGCGAGTATTGGCCTCGTTTTGGCGCATAGTTACTGAAACCGACGACCTGCGCAGCCATGAGAGTGGGCGATCCCACAGAACAGGTTACCGTGTTTTCGAAGGAAAGGATAGTGAGTGGAGTTGGGCAGCTAGGGAGTCGCGGTAATCGTATAGGCGTAATAGCCGCGGCGAGCCCGGACGTGGACGTTTCCGAGGTCGACTACCACCTTCACGTTTCGGTAGGATTTGTCGGTATCGAGATCGGACACGTAGCGGATGATGTACTGCGTCGTGACTTCGCCGGCGATATCCGCCACCGCGCGATACATCTTGTTGTCGACAACCGACCGGTAGGCGCCCGTGCCGACGGTTAGGGCGTAATTGCCGTCATCGGACGGTTTGGAGAGGTAGCCGTCCGTGTCTTTATACACGTCGCCGAGCGGGTAAACGACACGCCCACCCGTCTCTTGCGCCAAGCGGACGAGGTTTTCGTCGCTTTCGTTCGTAAAGCCGAACGCCTGCGTGCTGATGCAGTAGATGGTGACAAGGTTCCGTTGCGCCAGCTCGATCACCTGCTGCAGCGAGTGCTTGCTGGCGTTATCGTGGCCGTCGCCAACGATAACAATGATCCGGCGTGGCTCGATGGGCTCGCCTTCGACGATCTTGCGGCTGGTGCAAGCGAGGTAAATGGCATCGTACAGCGCGCTCCCGCCACCCGGCTTCAGTTTCCGGATTTTTTCCACCATGGGCTCCGGATCCGTGGAAGTGTTGACCGCAACCTCCGCCGTCTGCCCATATGTGATGAGGTACCCGGAGTACTTGAGATCTCCGGTCAAGAGATTTTGGATCAGCTCTTCGGCGGCGTTCTGAAAGTTCTGCCAGTGAATACGGCTGGCGGTGCTTAGATCGAGCAGAAAGCCGATGACGACGGGCTGGCTGCGCTCGCGGGTAAAGAACCGGATCTGCTGCGGCTTATTGTTTTCGAAGATCTGAAAATCTTTCTGGTCGAGGTCGGAGACG
>JAFAQG010001019.1 GCA_019246575.1 Acidobacteriaceae bacterium | reverse complement strand
CAGCTCACCGCGTTGGTGAACTTCATATACGCGCGGATACTTCTGTGCGCGTGAAGGCGAAGTCCAGCGCGTCGAAATCAGCGTCCGTGGTCCTCGGCGCTTCCATCCGGCAGGGGCGCATTCCTGTGCTTGCGCGACAGGCGAACGGCTTCTTTTTTGCCGTGTCGATGGCATCCGCAGGGCTCACTTTTGGCCAGGCGCAGTCCGAGCGTGAGCCACGGGAGCGCCTGTCCTCCCGCAGAAGTCCTGACTTACTCTCGCGCAGGACACTGTTCCTGCTGTCCGGCAGAGGACGAGTGTTAAGCGAGTGTGGATCTGCTGTTTGCCGCTCAACGAGGCGTAAAATCTGCCCCTGTTCTTCTTTGGCCTGTTCATAAAGGGCCTAAAGAGGCCCACAGCCTTGAACGTTCAAACGATTCGTTCTTATACGTTCTTGTTCCGTCACCAAGCGTTTCGGGTCCGGCATCTCAGGTACACTGATTCGTATGATCGAGGTCGAATGCCCGTGCTGCGGATCGACGCTACAGATCGACCCTGAGACGCAGTGCGTCATCCGGCACCGCGAGCCGGAGAAGAAGGCGACGATTGAAGATCTGCACAGCGCTGTTCAGCAGCTCAAAGGCGAGGCGGAGCGGCGCAACGATATCTTTCAGAAGAGCTTTGCATCGCATCTCAGCGGCGAGAAAGTTCGCGAAAAGAAATTCGAAGAATTGCTGAAGCAGGCGAAAGAAGACAAATCAGGCGCGCCGCCGAAACGGCCGTTTGACTTGGATTAGCCTGAGTTTCCTGTTAGCCATCGCTCGCGTCGTGGCTCAGACTGCGTTTGCATGCAGCGAGGAGCATGGGTTAGGTTCCATTCAGCTGATCGGCAAACTCGCCGCGCGCGAGGCGTCGGACGAAATCGATATCGCCGTCTAAGAAATCCAATTCGGGCAAAGCGGGCAGATCCGTCCAGCAGATCTGCTCGAAAACTCTGCCCTCCGGCTCGCCTTCGAAGTCGTTGACGATAAAGAAGAGTAGATGAACGCGGCTGCCGCTCGGGTAATTGTGTTCGTAGCGGGCCAGCTCGCCGCCGATCTGCGCTTCGATCTTGAGCTCTTCGCGAAGTTCGCGCACGAGCGCCTGCTGCGGCGTTTCGCCGAATTCAACTTTTCCGCCCGGGAATTCCCACTTCAGCGAGTGGCGATCGGCTTTACGACGCTGGCCAACCAACACGCGCCCGTTGCGGTGTATGATTGCCGCCGAAACCAACAGCGGTACTCGCCTCCTCATGCTCCGATAGTCTCATCCGGGCATGCGGCGGATGCCGCTCAGACGGCCACATTTGTGGTTGCGACGAGCTGCCGCAAGACATAGGGAAGAATGCCGCCGTTACGGTAATACTCTGCTTCTTGCGGCGTGTCGATTCGAGGTTTTGCTTCGAACTTTATCTGTTTGCCGTTCGGTTTTGTCGCGACGATTTGAACGTTTCCGGAACCTGCGAGCGCGGCCGGAATGCCGGTGAGGTCGAATATTTCCTCACCCGTAAGACCGAGTGAGTCACGCGTATCGCCCTTTACGAACTGGAGCGGAAGCACGCCCATCTGCACCAGGTTGGAGCGGTGGATGCGCTCGAAGCTTTCGGCGATGACTGCTTTCACGCCGAGCAAAAGAGTACCCTTAGCGGCCCAGTCGCGCGATGAGCCGGAGCCGTATTCCTTGCCGGCGATGACGACCAATGGAACACCTTCGGCTTTATACAGCATGGCCGCATCATAGATGGTCATCTGCTCGCTGCCGGGCATATGCCGCGTCCACCCGCCCTCGACGCCGGGAACCATCGAATTTTTCAGGCGGATATTGGCGAAAGTGCCGCGGACCATGACTTCGTGATTGCCGCGCCGTGATCCGTAGCTATTGAAATCGGCCGGTTTAACGCCCAGGCCGATAAGGTACCGGCCTGCCGGGCTATCGACTGCGATGGATCCTGCAGGAGAAATATGGTCGGTTGTAATTGAATCCCCAAGAACCGCAAGCGCACGCATGCCGGTGATATCAGTTATGGAATTCTCGGGGTCGACCATTGCTTCAAAATAAGGTGGTTTTTTTATGTAACTAGAGTCCGCCGTCCACTCGTAAATACTCCCAGTTGGTACATGCAACTTATTCCACTGCTCGTCTCCGGCGAAAACTTCTGAATATTCTTTACTGAAGAATTCTGTTCGCGCGGACGCCCTGACTACGGACTCAACTTCTTCCGGAGATGGCCAAATGTCTCTCAGATACACTGGTTGCCCATTTGTATCTGTCCCAAGCGGTTCCTTAGTTAGGTCTATGTCCATACGGCCGGCGATGGCGTAGGCGACAA
>JAFAQG010000952.1 GCA_019246575.1 Acidobacteriaceae bacterium | reverse complement strand
ACTACTCCAGGGTGTTTCGGCCCGATCTGACAACCATCGTTGTCATAGGCGACATCACGCCGGAAGAAGCCGGTACCATCCTCGAGAAATATTTCGGCGATTGGAAGGCGTCGGGACCGAAACCGGATGTCGTGTTGCCCCCTGTGCCGGCTAACAAGCCGAGCGCCGTAAACGTACCCGACCCAACTCAGGTTCAAGACACGGTCGAGCTCGTTGAACAACTCGAGATGAATCGCTTCAGTCCCGATTACTACGCACTTCAGGTGGGCAATCACGTGCTAGGCGGCGGATTCTATGCAACGCGCCTCTATCGCGACGTGCGCCAGCAGGCCGGATATGTCTATAGCATCGACGATTCGTTAGAGGCCGGCGAGACCCGTGCCGAGTACTCTGTAAGTTACGGATGCGACCCGCAGAATGCTTCGAAAGCGCGAACTCTGATCGAAGGAGAGCTTCGTGCCATGCGCGAATATCCTGTAACTCCCGCCGAATTACAACAGGCGAAAGCGTTGCTGCTGCGGCAAATCCCCCTCGCGGAATCGAGCGAGGACGCGGTTGCGAGTGGTATCATCCGCCGTGCCCGCATCGGGCTGCCGCTCAATGAGCCTTTAAATGCCGCGCAGCACTACTTCAACATGACGGCCGACCAGGTTCGTACTGCATTCGCGAAATGGATTGACCCCGCCAGTTTCGTCCAAGTCGTGCGCGGCCCGACGCCGCAGTAGGCAAGCTATGTTCGAACGCTACACGGAAAAAGCCAGGCGCGCGATCTTCTTCGCGCGATACGAAGCCAGCCAGTTCGGGTCGCCCTACATCGAACCTGAGCACCTGTTGCTCGGCATCTTCCGTGAGGGCGCGAATGTGCGACGCCTCGTCGGCCCCGACACTCGGGACAGCATCAGACGCGAAATCGCGGCCGCCAATCCACCGCGAGAGAAGGTTTCGACGAGCGTCGATCTTCCACTCTCAAATGCCTCAAAGCGCGTGCTGGCGTACGGAGCCGAAGAAGCAGAGCGCCTGAATCACCCGCACATCGATGCGGAGCATCTGCTTGCCGGGATATTGCGAGCATCGGATCGCGTCGCCGCAACACTCCTCGCCAAGCATGGAATCACGCTGGAGCCTGTACGAGAAATGGCGGTCCAAGAGACGGAAGTGATGAAAACGCGTGAAAAGAGCAGCGAAGCTCTTTTCGAGTTGCGCACAATCTTTGAACCCTCGTTGCGCCGGCTCACTCCCGAAATCGAGCCCGCGCTCATCTTTTCTCCTCAACGGCTATCCGAAAAGCCCGAATGACAATCCGCGAAATCGGCGCGCTTCTGCGGTCTCGCAAGCTGTCGTGTGTCGAATTACTTGACGACACATTCGCAGCCATTAAGGATCGCGACAAATATAACTGCTTTATCACGCAAACTGAAGAGACCGCACGAAAAACCGCACAGGAACGCGACCAAGAATTGGCCGCCGGGCTCGATCGCGGTCCATTTCACGGAGTTCTCATCGCGTATAAAGATTTGTTCTACACGCGCGGCGTGCGCACCACCGCCGGCTCGCCGCTTTACGGTGATTTCATTCCCACGTACGACGGCACCGTTGTCGCACGACTCGAAACCGCGGGCGCAATCTCGGTCGGCAAAACGAACTTGCATGAACTCGCATACGGAATCACATCGAAGAATCCGCACTTCGGGCCGGTGCTGAATCCACGTGACACCACCCGCATCCCGGGCGGCTCGAGCGGAGGTTCCGCCGCTCTCGTCGCCGCCGGCCTGCTCCCTATGTGCCTCGGATCAGATACCGGGGGCTCGATCCGCATTCCAGCGTCATTCTGCGGCATCGTCGGACTCAAGCCCACTTACGGCCGCGTGAGCCGCTACGGTGTGCTCCCGCTCGCGTTCAGTCTCGATCACATGGGTCCGCTCGCCTCACCCCTCGAAGACTGTGCACTGACGATGAACGCAATCGCCGGCCCCGATCCGCTCGACGCAAGCTGTGCGTCTGAAGCGCCGCCGGACTTTAATGTGGACGCGCTAAGGAGCTTCAGCGGCGTGCGGGTCGGCATCGCGAAGAACTTCTTTTTCGACCGTGTGGATCCGTCCGTAAAATCGGCGGTTCTCCATGCGGTAGTAGATCTCATGCAGCCCAATGGCGCCCACGTGACCCACTTGCAAATCCCGGATATGGCTGAGATCAACGCCGCATCGCTTATCGTCCAACTTGCCGAAGTCGCATCGCTGTACGGCCGTCATTCCGATGCACGCATGATCGGGGAAGACGTTTGGACGCGCATTCAGCAAGGCAAGGCAATCGCGGGACACGAGTATGTCAACGCGCAGCGGCTTCGCACTGTTTTTCGCCGCGAATTCGATGCGCTATGGAGAGAGATCGATGTGCTCGTCGCCCCTACAACACCCATCGCCGCGCCGGTCGTGGACCAAGCAACCGTTCAAATCGGCACGGAAACGGAAGACACACGAATGGCAGCCACGCGCCTGGTCCGCGGCATCAACTTTCTCGGCGAACCCGCTTTATCGATTCCATGCGGAAGCACGTCCGAAGGACTGCCCATTGGACTGCAATTGATTGGCCGTCCGTTTAGCGAGCCGCGACTGCTACAGATCGGAAAGAGTATCGAAAGACTGTTGAGTTAGCGCGTACGCATCAGGATCGGCCGCGACCAGGTACGAAACTCAGGTCCGGGTTTCCACGTTTGCGCCGTGCTC
The DNA here is from genome assembly GCA_019246575.1 of Acidobacteriaceae bacterium. The sequence goes on along the minus strand of JAFAQG010000952.1, from coordinate 1,375 downwards.
GACTTCGGCGCCGGAAACGATTTTAGCGGGAGCAGCGGGAACGCCAGTCGCAAGCTGCTTCTGCATATAAGCTTTCCTCAAATCGACATACAGTACTCGCAGAATTGCGATTGCCGGTATCGAGAAAAACATCCCGGGAACGCCCGCCAGCCGCTCACCTGCAAGCACGCCAAAGAGAATCAGCAGCGGATGCAGCTCCACGCCGGCGCTAAAGATGTAAGGACTCAACACATAATCCGCAAACAGCCGGTAAATGCCCCAGAAGATCACGATCCAAACCAAACTACCCGACCCCGAAGCTCCGGCAATCAGAAGCATGATGACAAGAGCCGATGCCGGACCGACCGCCGGAATAAACTCCAGCACTCCGGCGATTACTGCCATGAGCACTTCGTACGGATAGCGCATGATGCTCAGGAAGATAATCCAAGCGAGAAACGATGATAGGGCAAGCAACAGCAGCGCCCTTATGTAGCTCCTGAGCACGAAATGGATGTCATCCAGGATTTCCTGCATCAGTGTGCGCCCTCGCCTGCTATCGACCGCCCCGATCAGATTCACTCGAATCGCCTCGCCATCTTTGAGAAAGAAGAAAGCAAGAATCGGGATCAGAATCACAGCTAAGAGTGCCCCAAGGCCCGACAGGATATGCGTGCTTGCCTGCTGAATAAACGGGATCATTCTCGACCGGAGATCAGCGGCCGCGGTGGTCAGGATGGATAAAATCTGCGTCCGCGAGGTGGCGAGCCATTCCGGAAGCGGGATCTGAGCCAGTCTGTTTGTTGAAAGCAATTGCGGTATGCGCGTGATTGCGGCTGTGGCCTGGCTCGCAATCGTAGGTATTAGCTCAAACCCAAGCAGGATAAGTAAGCCGACCAGTAACGTGTAGACCATCGCGAGCGCATAGTTTCGGCGCCGCTTGGGAAGAAATCGCTCGAAGAAACCGACGATGGGCCATATCATGTACGCGAAAAAGATCGCGAGAGCGAAAACCAGCAGCGTGGCCCGCACGAAATAAATAATCGCGAGCAGCATACTGAACAGAAAAACTGTCCACAGCACGCGAAGCGTCCGCTCATCGATTCCCAACACACTGGTAGACTAGCAGGTGCTCAGGGTTTTCGTGTAATCCTTCGCCCACGTTTGGACCCCGGTTTTTGATGCAGAGCACCGCGCGCGATATGCGCCGCCTTGTAGAGGAGCTGCATGGCTTAGAGCAGAAGCTCCGGTTGGGCGGCGGCCCAGTGAAGATCGAAAAGCAGCATCGCGAGGGCAAGTGGACAGCTCGCGAGCGGATATCTAAGCTGATCGACCCTGGCGCTCTGTTTTTAGAGATCGGTTTGTTGATCGCTTACGATCGCTATGACGGCCAGGC
>JAFAQG010000921.1 GCA_019246575.1 Acidobacteriaceae bacterium | reverse complement strand
CCCATTTGCCGGCACAGCGAAGGCCGCCGGGTTCAAGTATTGAGTCCCGTGGGTCCCCTGAAACACATTGCCGGTCACATTCGGGCGCTCGCTGCCGCTGATGCCGATACCGGCTGGATCGTTCTGAACCGTGACGTTGAAGGGCAGGCCTGACTGGATGGTTGTGACGCCGGAGACTTGCCAGCCGCCCAGCGCCTTCTCGTACCACGTCTGTCCGGTACGCCAGAACGGCAAAGGATAGACATAACTGAATACGAAAATCTGATTGCGGTTGTAATTTGCCGGACCCCAATCGCCGCGCAGATTATAGCTGTCTTGCGGCTGATAGTTATAGGCATTCGCGTCCGTGCGATCTTTGGACCAGGTGTACGCAATATTAATCAAGCCACCCTGCCTAAACTGCTTTCGTAGCTGCACCTCGAGCGCGTTATAGATGTTGTTCGCGCCGGTGTTGTATTCGTAAATATCGGCGTATCCGGGATAAGCACGAAGCGCGTTTACGTTTACGCCCGGGTGCGTCTGTATGGTTCCGGGCAGCAGTTGATTGATGTCGTCCTGATACGAAAGGTTCGCCGCACTCGAACCAACATATGTGATATCCAGAATGCTGTCCCCGCCTAACTTGCGCTGAATTCCGAGACTCCAGTTCATGGTGCGCGGAACTTTCATGTCCAGATAATGCGAATTGTTAATGGTGCTGGGGAAGTTTTGCAGCGCGCCGCCAGCCGGGTTTTGCACATTGCCGTAGTAGATGAGTGTCTGTTGTACGAAAGGTGGGTTGTTTACTGCGCTGAAGATATAGTTTCCTTCAATGCGCTCGTGAAAGATTCCGTAACCGCCCCGGAGGACGGTGGTTTGGTTCCCGGTCAGATCGTAAGCAAAGCCAATACGAGGCTGCCAGGTGTTCCAATCCGTATAGGCCGTCCCTTTGGGAAGATTGTGAAACAGCGCCTGAACCGCCGGATCGGTCGTGATGCCCGGAATGCGTGCAATCGCTGCCTGCGGGAACCCGCTCCCACCGAGTACCAGGCCGTCATAGATGTTGCCGCTGTTGGGCAGGATTGCGCCCGTTACCGGATCTATCTTCACTGCTTGCGCCGGATTGAAATACTGCGGCAAGAACGCGGTCGTATTATTCAATGCGCTGTACTGCGGCTGCATGTAGGCCCACCGCAGACCGAGATTGAGGGTTAGCCGCTGCGTCATCTTCCAATCGTCCTGAACGTAAGGCTCGATTTGGGAAAAACGGTACCAGCCTTGGCGCGTGCTGCTCGCTTCCGTATACGAATAGAAATTGCCAAGCAGTGCATCCGCAACCGCATTGCCCGTCGTTCCCGTTGGACCGGGGGGGCGTGCGCTCGTGTTGAACACAAACGTGCCGTTTATCGCGGGCACATTGTCCTGATTCTTACGGCTCCGCATGATCAAAATTCCGGTCTTCACATTGTGGTTCCCCAGAATCTTCGAGAAATCGTCTTTCCAATCGAAAATGCGATTGAAGTTATTGAAGTTAAGCGGCGTTGCGGTAAGACTTGTAAACCCGGAAACCTGAATAGTGGGGACGGCATCAGAGGCGTTGTAAATAGTCGGGTAAATAAGTCCTTCCCCGGTGCGCGTGTAGTCTTTTATAAAGATCGGATTGGCGGCGATACCGGTCTTCTCGAAGATAACGTTGCCCGTGAATGTGAATTGCGCAACATTCACCGTCGTCGGATTGGGCACGTGCGTCCACTGGACACTCGAGTTCGTGCCAGGGATATTGCGGTGATATGTAATCAGCTGCGTGAGATTTTGGGTCGAGGTGTAGTAGTCGCGGAAGTAATGAACCGACAGCTGATTCTTGGTGCTGATGTTGTAGTCGACTTTGTAAAGATATTCGTTCGTATCGAGGGGCGCGACGGTGTTGAAAACAAAGTTTCCGCCCGCTCCCGAGAAATTCGGCGCGGGATAATTGTTCAGCAACCGAACTGAATCGCGACTCCAGCGACTACTGGGAACGATGCCACCCTGGAACGCTTGCCCGGTTACGGGATCCTTCGGCCATTGAGAGGAAGGTAAGGAAGAGAAGTCGCCGCTGCGCTGGGCGAGCGTAGGTACGGTCCAGGTATTCGTCGCGCCTTGGCGCAGGCGTTTAAAATCCTGTCCGATGAAGAAAAACAGCTTGCTGCGATCGGTATTGAACAGGCGCGGAATGTAAATGGGTCCACCCAGGTTCCATCCGAAGTTGTTGAAGCGCAGCTCCGGGATGGTCAGCGCGTTAAACGCGCGGGCCTGAATGGCATCGTTGCGGAAAAACTCGTAGCCGATGCCGTGGAAATCGGTTGTGCCGCCTTTGACCGCAATGCTGATCACTGCCCCGGAACTGCCGCCGTATTCAGCGCTATAGTTCGCCGTCAGCACGCGGAATTCGGCAATCGCGTCGGGATTGATATTAATGAAGTTATTCCCGCCCCCGCCGTTGTCCTTGTTATCTGCTCCGTCGAGATACCAGGAAAACGTGTCGGTCCGGCTTCCGTTGATGGATTGCGAGCTATTGCTCACGCCGTAACCCCCGAACAGTCCGAAGCCGCTGCTGTAAGTGGTAGATACACCCGGTAGAAGTTGCAGCAGCTGTGGAAAGTTTCTGCCGTTCAGCTGAATCTGGCTGGCCTGGGTGCCGGTGATCAAGTTACTCACCTGGCCCGTGCTTGCTTCCACCCGGACAGCGTCTGCCTGTACGGTCACCGATTCACTGACGCTCCCCAGGTCCAGGCTGACGTTCACGTTTGCCTGTTGCCCAACCGTCACCTGCACCTTCGTGAGGACAAATTTCTTAAATCCCTGGGCCGTTGCCGAAATGTCGTAAAAACCGATCGGGAGATCCGAGATGACGTAGTTGCCGCTTTCATTCGATGTCGCGGAACGAGTCAGATTCGTCTCTTCGCTGGTTGCCGTGACCGTCGCGCCCGGCACAACGGCGCCGGTTGCGTCCTGAACCGTGCCGAGGATCGACTGATTATTGGTGGTCTGCGCCGAAATGACGGCGCTTAGAAGTAACGCGCTGGAAAGGAACGCTAAACTCCGCACCGAAAGCCTCCTAACGCGGGCGGATCCGGCCACCCGCCAACGGTTTGACCGTCTTTTGAGCGCATCGTTTCGGACGCTTTTTCAGAATTTGTGCTGGATTAGCAGTCGTGGTACGCTGATTTTCCGAATTAGAACGATAATGGATCCGTTTCTCGAAGCAGCACTTGAACAGGCCAAGGCCGGGCTGGCAGACGGCGGCATTCCCATTGGCTCCGTGCTGGTGATCGGCGGCGAAATTGTGGCTCGGGGTTATAACAGGCGAGTGCAGCAGGGCAACCCCATCCTGCATGCCGAAATGGATTGCCTCCAACACGCGGGACGCCTGCGGGCATCCGAATACCGGCGTTCGACCCTTTACTCGACGCTCTCGCCCTGCGATATGTGCAGCGGGGCGATTCTGCTGTATAAGATCCCGCGAGTCGTTATCGGCGAGAACCGCACGTTTCGCGGACCGCAGGAGTATCTACGGTCCCGGGGAGTCGAAGTCGCGGTCGCAGACGACCCGGAATGCGTTCGCCTGATGAGGGAGTTCATCAAGAAAAATCCTGCGTTGTGGGACGAGGATATCGGCGAGTGAGCCGCTCCGCTCAGCTACCTCCTCCCGTCGGCTCAATCCGAGCCCGGAACGAAGTGACGGGGTATCCGCTAACCCGCGAAGAACGAACGCCGAATCGGTGTCGGGAAGGGCAGCGGCCATGACATCAGTGCCAGGTGATCGTACGCCCATAAGTTGATTAGCGGCAGTCCGCGGCTGCTGGCCGCATGAAACTCCGCCGGCCACGGGCACCCTCCGTTGAACCACGGAAGGAGATACGCCACATCGGAAACGTTCCACGACAGAGGAGGAGTGAGCGGGAAGACAATGGCCTGTTGCGCCAGGTCGAGATGCCGGTATTGCGCACCCCAACTTAACCCTTCCACCTTGAAGCGATCGAAGCCGCTGCCTGCTTTCGTTTTCCATTGCGGCGGCAAATTTACCGCCGCGTTCAGCCGCCCGCCCTGCGGATACGCGACGTTCGGACCCAAGTAACACACCGGGTTGTTAACGTCGTTCGGATACAGAAGCTCGAATCGCGCATTGGGAAATTGCGCGAGCACGGCGTTCCGAATCGCATCGACATGCCCTTTCAGGCGCGATGCAAGAAACTGCGCATCAGCGGCGCCGTTGACACTCGGATCGTCATCCTGGCACGTAAATTTGTAGAGCGGCCGCCCGAGCGCGGTTTGCGCGGCAGCGCTTGTCACCGCGTCGTAGTAAGCCATCGACCCGCCCCGCACCTGGCCGGTCCCCACCACCCAAGCGCCATTTGCAGATACCGGGATAGTGAAGTGGTTGGCGTCGGTGACGGTAATGGTCCAGGTGCCGTTTGCGATGGTACAACCTTCGATCCCTGAGATCACAACCCGATCGCCGGTTTGCATTCCGTGCGGCGTGGCTACGCCGATGCTCACGGGGTCCGTATAAGCACAATAGCCGACCGGCTGGGACATGGATGAAAAAAACCACCACAAAAACTCGCCGAATTGTAACCACGGCGTGAGACCGGCCGCACTTTGCAGACCTGCAATGGTGGTGTAAGCCGCCGCCTGAAGACTCTGCAGGTTCGGACCGGGAACGCACTGCGACGAAAATAAATGGCTGAATCCGGTATCGGTCGTAACAGGTGTTCCGTCGAAAAAACGGGCCTGCCAGGTATTCGCGGCAGTGCCGTCATCAGGCGGGTTGACTAACTCCATCGAAAACGCACTCGTGACCGGCAAGCCAAGCGAAGCCGCAAGGCGAAAGAAGTCGGAGTGCCATTGCCGTATGGGGAAATTGATCACATTCGAAGCAGAGGCATCGATTTGCCACGTGCCGTCAACGCCGACATTCAAGTTCCCGGAAACGGTGACAGTTCCCGACGCCGAGTTTGCACTCGCGGCGATAGCGTCGCCCCAGTTGGGAGTGCGCGTGTGAATCGTCAACTGGCCGTTGCCGGTCTTTTCTGCCCACATCGACACGCTGGCAGCGTTGATGTAGTAAACGAAATGCGCGGCAATCGTGTCGACTGTATCCCACGTAGTGACTGACTTAGCCGGGCGGAAGCCGCCGATCGCAACAACTGCCGAGTCGCCCGGCGTCCACGTTCCCGCAAACGTGATCACAGCGGAATTCCAGGCCCCGCCAATCCGTTTGCGCTGGTTCCACCAGAACACACCCATGTACTCTTCGATCTGGCCACGGAAGCCGAGCTTTGTTAGATGCCAGAGAAGCCGTTGTGGGCTGACTTTATAAGTCGCGTCCGTATCGAAATCGAGTGCCGGGCTGACGTTGTTGTAAGTGACGATCGCATCGGGGAAATCGCCCGGAACAGCGGCTTCGATGTAATCGAATAGAAAATTATGGCGGCTGGAGTTAAAATCCCACCCGGCGACTGCTGTGTGATTCGAGCTCAGAACCGTAAGCGTGACAGTGTGCGTCCCGGCCGCGATTGATGCGCGCAGCTTGCGGCGAGTGACAACCTCGGAGCTGACGTTCAAAAAGCAATCGAGCTGGGTGGCTGCGTCCCCATCCACGCTTACACTTACAATTCCGCGATCGCTGTAGAGCGATGTACCCAGATAGAGATCATGCACCTGCTGGCACGAATACTTGACCATCACGGAGCTGCCGGGCTGATTCGTAAGCTGCCCGAACCCATGCCAATAATTGTTTGCAGCCACCATCGACCAGCCGGAGGACGAGTAAGTACAGGACTGTAAGTTCTGGTTGCCCGTACGGCTGCTTCCCGGGCCCGCGCACTTCAATAAGCTCACGTCTTTTGGATCGGAAACCGTCCAACCGCTGAAAGTAGCCGTCCATTCGGTGTCGGCGTAGGCCGCGCCATTCGCAAGCCTCGGCGCAAACGTCATCCAGGCCTGCCGGACGTGATCGATACCGAGAGCACTGAAATCGAGCGAGATGGCCCAGGTGACGTTATCCGAATTGCCGCCCGCGAGCGGCAGAACGGATTTGTCCACTGCCAGATTTACGTTTCCCGGACGCACAACCATGTAGGTGGTGACCCCATTGCCGTCCAGGCCGCCATATTCGCCGAGGTACGAAATGTTTGTCGCCGCCGCAGCAGCACTGGTCAGGGTAAGCGAAGTTGGGCTATTCACGGCAGCAACCGTATAGGCAGATCCGCCCAGATAGATCGTCGATCCCGCTGCGATCCCCGGAAATTTGATTCCATCAACCCAGGAAACGGATGTTCCCGATACATTCACGTGTCCGGCACGCGCGTTTTTGAGTGTCAGATTCCCGCTGCCATCGGCAGAAGCTATCACCGAAACACTACTGTTTGCAAAAGCTGCCCAATCGTAAGTATTAATGCTGTTCGCAAAGGTTTGCGCAACGTAAGCGGCCGTTTCCCCTCCGCCAGCTACGAAATCGAAACTCGCGTTATTTACAAACAGGGTCAGGCGATCGTAAACGTTGCAATTCCCGGGCGCGGTAATGTGATATGTCCCTTGAGCAACCGAGTAAGTTCCCGAAGCTAACGTCGCGTGATCCCATAACCGCACCTGCATTGGCTGTCCGGATTGCGTGATGACGTCCAGCTGCGACCAATCTACCCACGAGTATTTGGCAGAATCGAGCGGCTGCAGGCCGTTGTAGCTCAGATTGAACGTAAGAACAACGCCCGACAGGTCGAAATCGGGCAAATACTTAACCGAATAGTGCTCAAAAACGTTATCGGCGTCGTAGATGACAAGAACGCAAAAGTCAGCCATGTCGCGAAAAACACCCGAGACCGTGAATCCGGTCGGGCTCGCGTTATAAAGAGATGCGGCGGCGCCGACGCCGGTGAAGCCGCGAAGGTAGAGAGTGCGGTCGGGTTGAAGCTTATGGATTTGTTCGACGCTCATAGATTCTCAGATCAATTGCTCGCGCGTGCGCCCCTCTGTGCCGCCCGGGCCATGTGGACAACTTCGGGCGTTGCATCAACACCGTCCCTGTCGCATCATCGAGCTTCTGCATTCCTCTTTCGCTTGAGTGTTGCGGCCCCCCGTTCCGGCCGAGAGTCTACAGACCCGTTAAATGTATAAAACCTCACAAGTTATGGCTTTTTCGACAAGCGTGACCGAGAAATCTGAGCCCTCCTCGCGACCTCAGTGGAGCCCCTTGCCCGTAATCAACCCTCTCCGTCTCGCGGCCATCGTCGTTTGCTCGACAGCTTTGCTTCACGCCGCCCGTGTCCATATCACGCACGAATTCACCAACACGAATGCGCAAAGCCTCATCGGTCTGCCGGTCGGTAGCCACAAGACAATCGTCGATA
>JAFAQG010000627.1 GCA_019246575.1 Acidobacteriaceae bacterium | reverse complement strand
TTCAAAGTTCACAACTAATCTCCTTGTATGCTTTCGGCCAGCTCCAAGGTAAAAGCGCTCCCGATATCCGCATGCTTCGGGCCGGAATTGCCGAAGGCTGTCCTGTTCGCTTGGATGTGGGAAGCAGGATTCGGGTGCGCGCGGTTTGTAAAAGTTATGACAATAAGATGTAAATTCGCAGGTTTGCGACAAGGGATCGATCTTGTGCGGTTCGAATAATCACTTCAACTTTGAAAGGCCCAACGAAGCTGGCCCACCATAAGAAGGCTTCACGTGCTCGAACGAGAATGCCGAGAGTGTCGGTGTAGCTAAAAAGCTTACGGTATCCTCGCGAGAAGCCCGCCCATCCGAGGTCTTCAAATACGAGGCAAGCTGCGGTTCGTTCTGTGACCGTAACCACTATGTGGATGTATGCGAACTCCCAATTAGGGCGCCTCCGTGCCTGAGCAACGCCCAGTGGAGACGATAAAGAAACCGGGACAACTCGAAGCTCTCATGCAAGCCTACCAACAATCGGATGCTGAGGCCGCGGCGATGCTCGTAACTACACTGAGCCCCGAGATCTATCAATTCTATGTTGGGTACGTGCGGGACCGAGCGCTTGCCGAAGACCTGCTGCAGGATTTCTGGCTTAGAATGCATGGCGCGAGGCATACCTACCGCCCGGGTGAGCCAGTCCTTCCGTGGGTATATGCAATTGCGCGTCGCGTTAGAATCGATCACTATCGCCGCAGCAGACGCAGGCGGTATCACGAGCTACAAAGTGAGCGCTTGCCTGAGGCGGCCGTTCGTCAGGAGCGGCTCGGAACCTCACCAGAAATAAGAGATCTGTTAAAGAGGCTGCCAGCCGCCCAAAGGGAAGTCATCTTGCTCTTAAAGGTCTCCGGCCTCAGTTTGGAAGAGGCGGCGCGCGCGACAGGTAGCAGCGTTGGCGCCGTTAAACAGAAGGCGCACCGCGCGTACGAGAAATTGCGTCAGCTCTTTGGCAGTGAAGGATGAATTGTAACGAGATAAGAGAGCTTCTTTCCGAAGCGCGGCCTCTTACAAAATCCGCCGAGCACCACCTGGCGTCCTGCTCAGCGTGCCGGGCCATGATAAAGGCACTCACCCCGCCGGAAGCTCATCTCGATAAGGAGCAGATGAACCGACTACAGGCGCTGATCACAATGTCCTTAGCGCCGGTCCGCCCTTTGCCATCTGATCGGAAATTGGCCTGGAGTTTGGTCGTTCTCTTCACGGCCTTCACGCTGATTACAGCCATTCCCGTGGGCTATAACGGATTCCACGTGCTCAACGCGCAGCAGAAATTCGCATATTACGCACTAATGTTGGTGTGTGCGGCGTGTTTGTCCATTACAATCGTCCAAGAGATGATTCCGGGATCGAAGCACAGAATAAGTCCGCGATGGACAATCGTTGCTGCAATTTTTTCCTTGGCTCTGCTCGTTTCCGTGCTCTTTCACAACTTTGACCTGCACGCATTTGTCCCTCTCGGCATACCATGCCTGCGGTTGGGGTGCCTTTGTGCGCTTGTCAGCGGCGCGTTGTCCTGGTTCGCTTTGAGAAGAGGTTTTTTTGCATCACCACTGACGGCCAGTGCAACTGTAGGGTCTTTCGCCGGACTCGCAGGTGTAGCCGTCCTCGCACTTCACTGCCCGATTCAGAATTCAGCTCACATCATTGTTTGGCATTTGAGCGTCATCGTGCTCGGAGCTATCGTAGGCGCCGTCGCTGGCGCTCTGTAACCGAGTGCGGCCTGAAGAACCGGCTTCCGGCTTTCTCGTTCGTAAATTTTTTTCTTTAAGCTTCCACCATAACTTTTTCTCAGGTTCATCCGAACCCGCCTTTGAGCGATGTACGGATCGGTCCAGAACTGCATCTGTCGCGCCCTACTTTCATAACGAGAGAAACGAAATGAACCACACCTTCACTTCAGTTGGCGTCGTTGTCGCTCTTACCGTTGCGAGCGCCGCGTTACCTAAAGACACGGATTCCGACGATACGGGAGCGGTATTCGTCATGACTAATGCCGTGAATAACAATGAGATCCTTACCTACAGCCGAGCTGCTAATGGCCTCCTGCGGCAGGGTCCCAGCTTCGAAACGGGCGGTAGAGGAAGCGGCGGTCTCGTTGATCCTTTGGAGTCTCAGGGATCTCTAGTTCTAAGCCAAGATCATTCGTTCCTGTTTGCAGTGAATGCCGGCAGCGGTACTATCTCAGTCTTTCGGGTTACCCGTTCGAGGCTTTCGCTCGTTGACGTCGTCCCCAGCGGCGGCAGTGAACCGAATGCGATAACCCAGCAGGGAAATCTTTTGTACGTGCTCAATACGGGTGGAAGTAGCGGTCTGCAAGGGTTCCGATTGCATGAAGATGGCAGGTTGACACCGATTGCCCATTCTGTTCGCTTCCTCAGCACCAACACGAGTGGCGCATCCTCGCTGTCGTTCAGCCCTGACGGAAGATTTCTCGTCGTTACCGAACGACTGACCAACAACATTGACGTGTTCAAGGTGCGGCAGGAGGGAACGCTATCGCAAATCGTGGTCAATTCAGACCCAAGTCCTGGCACGTTCGCGATGGCGTTTGAGCCCAACGGAGCAGCTCTCGTGGTCGAAACGGGGCCCGTCGGCGCGTCGAACGGCTCCACCATTTCGTCCTTTGCCGTGCAGGAGGACGGGACGCTGTTTTCAATCACCAGTGGGATTCCAACCTTAGGAGCCGCAACCTGCTGGAACGCCGTAACTCCTGATGGCCGCTTCGTTTACACAAACAACGCCGGCAGTTCTACCATCTCAGGTTTCGCGATCAGCGGTGGAACGCTCACACCCTTGCCTAATGCGGTTCAAGCAACCAATCCGAACGGTACCGTGAATCTCGATATGGCAATCAGCTCTGATGGCAAGTTCCTATACAGCCTGAATGACGGGATCGGTGCGATCGGGATTTTCGCCATAAACATGGACGGCAGCCTTTCGAATTTAGGCTCGATCGGAGGAGTCTTGGCAAACGCCGGTTTCAACGGAATCGCTGCATTTTGAACAGTAGCGCCGTCACCGGTCCGGCGGGCGTCGGTCAATCGCTGCTGCAAGGCACGTATCGTGATATAAACTTCCTCCGTGAAACTTCGCTTAAGTTAATTTGTTGGAAGCTACGCAATCCGTACGCCGTCGTCGTAGGCAGTTACCGGCGGCCCCAGCGAATTACTGTTTATGTCGAAGAAATGCAGCGGCCCCACGCCTTGGTACTTCTTCCCGTCCGCACTCAACGTGAATATCGCCTCAACAGTGACAAACCCCGAGGGAACGGCAGATGAGGAATAGGTCCAGAACCGCGCGACAGCTCGGTAAGCGGCACGCCCCACTTGCTTCCATGTGCCCAATAACGAACTTTCCAACGCAGTGTACGTGAGATCCGTCTGTCCGTTCGATATCCAGATTTCGGGTCCCCATAGGTCCCACACGCGGAAGGCAGGAAAAGGGTTTCCAGGCGCCGAGACGATACCCGCCCACAATCCGACGATGGTATCCGACTCGCTGCCGTCCGCGCGCGCGGATTCGGGTAAGGTCGTGAGCGCAGCGCCGGCTCCCAGAACCGCGCCGGCTTTGTTGAGTAGTCGACGCCGGTTGAGTGCCTCGGCAATCGACGCATAACCCGCTAATGAATTTTTCAAAATGGTCTCCTTTCTCTTTCTTCAATCAAGACAGAATTAACTTTGTTCATCTTTGGGCCGACGATCGCGAATCCCAAATACGCTTAATCGTCGGCCACATACGTCAAGGGCACGTCGCCGCATGACTGCGGTAGTAGCGAGCCTGGCATTTACACAGGCTTCAGTGTTACACCGATGTTGCCTGAAGGCTATGGATTGCTATTTGGCGGTGCGACTTGGAACACATGCCAATCGGTGCCGTCCGGCGCCCAGGCAGCGGTCCAGACGTTCCCATCCTTGCCACCAACGTAGGCATCCAGGTTATTGTGACTGCGCGAGACGACGCTAACAGCACTACCCGGCGGTGTTTCAAAACCGGGTATGGGCCGCCAACCAGTCCACGAGGAAACAGTGGAGGAAGCAGAGAAAGTAAGAGAGAACGAGGAATTAGTCCAGACCTGACCATCATCGAAGGCCGCCACAAATATGTCCAGAACCCACGGGCTGCGCGAGACACCGGTGACGATAGCGCCGCGCCTTGCTACACCGATTGACTGCCATCCTTTGGTGGGGATTTGGATTTGTCCATTGACATTGGTCAAGGTTGTCGTTTGGATCTTTCCATTGACATCGGTCACGAACAGTTCGAGTTGCGAGGGAGCCCGCGATATTGCGGACACTGGACCGGAGGCTTGCACACCGGGTATGTGCTGCCACCCAGACCATCCGCCACTGCTCGGGCTCCACCTTGATGCAAACAGGTACCCGTTGGTATCACTAGCGCAAATCACAAGCGTATCGGTCGTGGGTGAGGCGGCGGCCAGTCGAGCACCCTGTGGCACGGATATTCCGGGCAATGGCCACCAGCCGTGCCAGCCGCTGGAATCCCACGCAGCGGTGTAGACCTGATTATCATCTCCGGCAGCAAAGATGTCGAGCTTGCCGGGACTGCGTGAAACCGCGCTTATGTAAGCATTATTTCCGGGCTCATCCCAGGCCGTATTCGGAAAATTGGAGCCAACCAGCTCCCTGGGGAACCAAGAAAGGCCTGCATCCGAGCTAAACATGGCGAAAGGTTGACCGCTGTCCACGCCAAGAACACAGATCATATCGGGTTCGGGCGAGACGGCAGTAACGTAACCGAATAGTGGACCCAGCCCAGACGGATTCAACAGGTTCCAACCTTGCCAATGGCCGAACGGCTGCCAACTGGCTGACCAGATTTCATGGTTCGGGCCCGCAAAAAAGATGTCCAGTTTGTCGGTATCAGGGGAGACAACTCCAATTGGCTGCCCTGTCACAGGCCACCCTTGCGCCTTCGCTCGGGTCGCCGCGAAAGCGAGCGTCAGAACCAGAACAAGAGGTCTGAGCTTGTACAACAGCCTTCCGCCCGGTGCGCTTTCCCCGATTATGTATTTTAAATTCATATTGTCCTTTTGTCTTTCTTCAGTCGCGTCTCTGGATTTGTTTGTCCGAAATTCAGCCCGCAATCGAAAGCCTCGCGTCCTGTCATAACGAACATCCAGAATGGAAGATCGCACGTGCGAACGGCGCTTCGATAGAGGGGCAGCACCCTACTTTTTCGCGGCTCGCACCCTCGTTTTTTCGCCTTCGAGAATCCGGGACAATTGGCCCCGGTTAGAAATTCCGAGCTTGTCGTATGCGCGCGATAGGTGGCCCTCAATGGTCTTGAGCGTCACGTAGAGCTGTTGAGCGATGTCGCGATTCGAGTGACCTTCGGCCGCTAATCGAACAACGCGGAGCTCGCCGGGAGTCAATGCTTCGAGGCCTGTTCGCCAATCGCGCCGGGGGCGAGCGCCCATTGCTTTGAGTTCTTCCCGCGCGCGGGCGGCCAGCGGTCGAGCGCCACAGCGTGCAGCCAGATCGAGCCCTTCCGTAAGAGGTTCGCGCGCTGCGGAACGTTGGCCCTTGCGGCGGAGCGCCGACCCCCACTCGACCAGCGAATGCGCCCGCTCGAGTAGCGCGGGAGAATTCGCAAGCACTGCCACCGACTCCGCTACAAGCTCCAATCCCGCTTTGCCGCCGTGAGCGAGTCCGGCAATACGAAGGGCAATACCGAGTGCGCGCGGTGTTCCGAAGACCTTGACATCCGACAGTTCGGCTTCGGCGACCTCGAGTGCGCGCTCGCGCTCTCCCAGTTGCAGCAGCGCCTGCGCCGCGCCGGTCCGAGCATGCAGATAGCCCACGTCCCGCATCTCGGTGCCCCAAACTTCGGCGCTGAACATCCTCGCACATGTCTCGAAGTCATCCAGCGCCTCCGCGGGCCGGCCCTGCGCCAGACGCAGCCGTCCGCGCGCGGCCGGGATCAGCACGGTGCCGACACCCGCCGGCCATCCGTGTTGCGGAAGCAGGTTGATGACCGCCTGCGCCTCATCCAACTCGCCGGCCTCCACCGCAACATTCGCCAGTATGTGCGCAGCGAATGCAAGCCCCGCGCGAAAGTCTCCCTCCTGAAGCACACGCAGCGCAATGCGAGCCGCGGAGTCCGCCTCGGGAAGCGCGCCGAGACGCAATCTAAGCAGGCCGAGAGTATTGTACGTAACCGTCAATCCCCGTGCGCTGCCTGACCGCTCCATCTCCGCGATCATGTCACCCAGCGCAGCTTCAACCAGTTCGAAGCGTTCGGCGACAACCAGACTCCAAAGCAGTGCACCCTGCGTATCCCAGTTGTCCACTCTTTTTCTGCCCGAAAGCGCTTTTTCCAGAATCGGCGTCGCGTGGCCCGCAGGCCTGCCCGCCAGCAGCAGCACCAGACCTTGCGCGACGGCGAGAGGCTCCGGCGTGCACTCCGCCGGCAGCGAGGAGAGGCGCTCGAATAGAGGAGCGACGCGCGAAGCAGAGCGGGCGTCTCGCCATCCGCACAGCACGAGTTGTGCCTGCATGCGCGCAGCGAGTGTCTGGTCAGTATCGCCCAGTTTCACGAGTGCCTGTTCGAGGACATCGACCGCCTCCGTCCATTGGAACAAGGTCGCGTGAACCTTGGCCATCTCGAGGTAGATCTCAGCGCGTTCGTGCGGCTCAGCGGTTAGCGCCAGCGCCTCCCGCAGCAGGGAACACGACCTTTCGCGCCCCGCGCTCGCCTGCGCCCGAGCCGCCTCCCGCAGAATGCTGAACCGTTCTTCGGCCGGGGGCGGTTCGGCAAGCACTCGATCCAGTAAGCGGGCTGCCACTGCCGTAGCGCCGCTCGCAGCGGCAATCCGTGCAGCGTTTGCGAGGCGCGCCACCACCCAAGCATCGCCGGCGGGCCGGACGTTAAGAAGGTGTGCGGCGATGCGTTCGACGGGCGCCCCGTCGGCATCGAGCAGCCACGCCGCGGAACGATGCGTAAGGTCGCGCTCGTCGCTGCTCATTGATCTTTCGATTGCGTCGCGCACTACCGGGTGGATAAACGTTGGCGGATTATCGGCCGCCAAGACCTCGCGCCGAACCATGGTTGCGGCCAGCCGCGCAGCGTCCGTTATCGTTATCCCGGCAATGGCAGCCGCGTGGCGGAGCTCGCAACCATCCCCAAGGATCGCAATCGTCTGCGCAAATTGCAGCGCGGCGGGATCCAATCCACGCAGACGAGCGGTCACGATGCGTGTGATCTCGTTCAGTCCGCCGGCGAGCAGTTCGGAAGGCCGGCAGTTCGATCCTTGCCGGTCCTCGACTTCGATCCACCGAAGCAGTTCGGTCAAATAGAGCGGATTGCCGCCACTTGCTGTCCAGATAGCCGCACACAGCTCGTCCGGCGTCGTATCGCCCACTGTTCCGCGGACGATTGCCCCGACGGCGCTTTCGCTCAACAGCGCTGG
>JAFAQG010000576.1 GCA_019246575.1 Acidobacteriaceae bacterium | reverse complement strand
CCCTTGGACCGCAGCACGAATATCGATCCCGCAACTTCCGTATCGTGGACCTCGGTCGCAGGTGCGCAAGCGTACTACCTCTACGTTGGAACGAGCATCGGCGCGAAAGATGTTTACGAGAGCGGCGAGACGCTACTGACCACGGTTTGGCCTTCGAATCTGCAGCCGAATGAAACATATTATCTCCGGCTTTTAACGAAAATCAACAATAGTTGGAGTTACGTTGATACGACCTTTACAACCGGTACGGGAGCAGCGACCTTCACGTATCCAACCGACGGTCAGACCGATGTCAATCCATTCGGAAGCTTTACGTGGGGACCGCCTCTCGGTGCCCATCCCAACGGCTATCTCCTGTATGTCGGCACAACTTTGGGAGCGCGCGACGTGTTTGAAAGTGGACTATCACCAAGCACGTCTGCACAGCCGTTTGGGCTCCTTCCCAATCAGACCTACTATGCTCGCGTTTGGACGTATGCGAACAACAGGTGGCATCATTCGGACGCCACTTTCCAAACGCGTTCACAGATTCAGAGCCAGAACACCAATATGCTCATCGGACAGGACCTGCTCTCGACTGTAGAACAGGCAACCGCCTCCGTCCGCAGCATGGCAGGTATCGACAATGTGCCCGTTGCGGGCAGTCTTTTGGCTCAGAACGTTACGGGGATGGGGCGCACGCAGGCCACCTGCCTGAACTATGCTCTCACACTGGCACAAGTGTTGGCGCAGGAAGGCATACCGGCCCGGATTCGATTCGTTACTCTTACGGGAACGGGTACGGAGTCCCATACGACGACGGAATATTTCGACGCCGTTCACGGTGTCTGGTCGGTCGCTGATGCCACTTTTGGCGTCATCTATTTCGATCCCACTTCCCAGACCGGACAATCTGTCGAGCAGATCAGCAGCTACGTTGCTTCGGGCAATTACGGCGCGATTCAGCCGCTCTTTGTGACGTCCTCCGGCGATTCCTACATGCGCGGATACTATCTTGATCCGGTCACGGTTTATCTGAACTACTATCCCGCGGGTGGCACAGGCATTGATCCGACGAACGGATCACCGACGCTACCGACCCAAAATTCGCCCTTAGCTTTCTTGAACGAGGAGGACCTTGCTGGTGTCCAAGGCACCGCGGGAGTGTACTTGTTTCATTTCGCAAATTTCACCGATAGCATCGACATTCAAACCGCAAACGGAGTCATCCATCTAACGCCGTCAAATAACACTCTGTGGTCCGTTGGTATAGCGCTACCCGGAAGCTGGCGGACCTCCGAAGCGTCAGGTCTGCAGGTATATCAATTCAAGCGAGTGCTGTTCTAAGCGGCTGCGGGTGCCGCTCGCCGGTCCACAGCACTAGACCGTACGAACGAGGCTCGTATTCGTCGTTAGGTGCTCCCGAATACGAGCAACCGCCAAAACGATTACTCCTCTGACTCCCATCAATGCGGCTACAGGAAGGACTGCGTACAGTAAACCGTAAGATTCAAGCAGTGCGCCGCGAAGAGAAACTTGTGTCAGGAAGTAAAGAGCGATCAGGCCCTGAATGTAAACGCCGAACAAAACAGGCGAATTGGCAACACGCGAGCGAAGCCTCCCAACGAAAACGATCGCACCCCCGATCAGCAACATCACGAGCAGCGCGGGCGCGATTCCCCCTTGAGCGAACGCGCAGATATGCGCGGGAGCTGCGGCGTGCCCCTGTACCCAGAAAATATCCGGGTACATATAGTCGAACACACGAATATTCATGTCGAGGGTTGTTCCCCACCCTAACAGACCGAATCCGAAATTCAGGGGAAGATACGGTATGTGCTTCGGATAAAGATTTACGAAAAATGGATAGCTGCTCGCCATACGGAAGATGATGAGAGACAACGATTGCAGCGTGCTCCAGTCCCCCAGAAATACCGTTTGCAATGCCGTTAGCACGAGCATGCCGGTTCCAGCAATCACCGGAATAACCCAAATGCGGAGCGCACCAATCGTCACCAGGGCCAGGAAGATTCCAAGCATGTAGACGAAAAGAGGACTTTTTTGAACAGTTGCAAGCGTAAAATAAACGACTGCAACCACGGAAATGCCGAACAGACCACACCAAAGCGTGTTGCGCATGCGCCGCCATTGAAAGAGTGCAATTACGGATAGCGCAGGAAATCCCACATAGACAAAACCATAGAAATGGCCGCTGAGCTGGGTCATCATCGAACTCCGGGCGGTAATCAGAGACTGGTAATCGCCCGACGAAGCAAGGGAGGCCGATATATTCGTCAGCCCATTATGCCGAGCCAATTCTCCGAGGCAAAACACGGATATGACAGATAGGACGACGGTAAACGAGAATGCGTCGACAGTAATCTGCGGCCGCTGCCTTGATCCATGAGATGCAGTCGCTACGTAACGTCTCCTAGAACAGCCAAGAAGCACCAGTGTCGGCACAAATAGCGGGCCATACAGCAGAAACCAGTAGAGGAATCCCTTGGTTTGGGTGATCGGTGACACATCTATCGTGAGATCGAAGAGCCGCCATAGTGGACCGGCGTCAGTCAGACCGATGTAGGTCGCGCCCAGAACCGTTGTCACGATGTACGAGATCGTATAAACGAAGAACGGCGTCCGCACTCGGATATCGCAATACCGGAACACGGCCCAGAAGCTCGCAACGGAACAGCCGATCATTACCCAGAAATAAATGTCCATTGGCCCGCACTAGGTAAGTGTTGGACCTTAGCCCAAAATCTTACGACGGATACATTGAATGAGCACTGTTTGTCAGCTAGCACGAACGTTTTACCCTGATCTGGAGGGTAGATGGGACGACACCCTGTTTCGAGACGCAGTTCTGCGCTTTCTTCGCCCCGGGCATCGGTTATTGGACCTGGGAGCAGGCCGCGGAGCTGTGCCGCAGATGAACTTTTCCGGCTTGGTAGACGAGGCCTGTGGGCTCGATCCCACCTCTGAAGTGCTTGAAAATCCGTTCTTGGATTCTGCAAAGGTCGGAACTGCGGAGAACATACCTTGGCCGGATGAATACTTCGATGTTGTTATTTGCAACAACGTGTTGGAGCATCTGCCCGACCCCTGCGCAGCATTTGTGGAAATTAAGCGCGTGCTGAAAAAGGGTGGCGTATTTGCAGCCAAGACTCCAAATCGGTTCCACTATGTACCGTTGATTTCGTCGTTAACGCCTTACCGCTTCCATCGCTGGTTCCACAAGTCTCAAGGAAACGACCCGGAGGATATCTTCCCCACTCAATATCGTGCAAATTCGCGCCGCAAGCTTTACAGGCTTGCAACAGAATCGGGTCTGGAAGCCATTTCGATTCGAACGTTCGAAGGTCGTCCGGAATACTTGCGTTGGAATCCGCTGGCATATCTGATGGGAGTCGCTTACGAACGTCTCATCAGTTCGACTGAAGCTCTTGCGGATCTCAGAGTGATTCTGCTGGCTACGTTCCGGAAACCGGAATAGCAAAGGAGGGCCGAAAACGGCCCTCCTTCATTTCCCTAAATGAGAGTTCCCGATTACGCTGCAGCTTCAGGAGCTCTTAGCAGTGCCAGCTCGGACATCTTGTCCAAAATCACTCTCACATGGTGCTCCCAGGTGTAGCGCGCCAGCGCTTCGTGCCGGGCATTCTGTCCTAATTCCTTCCGGCACCGCTCGTTCTCGACGAGCATCTTGAGTCCAGCGATCAGACCATCTATATTGCCTGGCTGAAAGAGGACGGCCAGCCGGCCGGTTGCGTCCCCGGGCACATCGGTCCGTTCCGGAGAGACTCGAATGCTGTTCCCAAGAACCTGACCGATCTGATCGAGATCGGAGGCCAATATCGCTTTGCTCATGGCCATATATTCGAACAGCTTGGTTGGAGACCCAAAAAACCGGCTGCCGTCGCTGTTCGGGACGTGAGGAGAGACGAAGACGTCTGCCGAAGCGAGATATTTCGGCGCCTCCTGTTGTTGAACCAGACCTGTCAAGGTGTAAAACGGGTTGCACGCATCGGAACCTAAGGTCTGTCGGACAACAGGCATCTTGAGACCGTCTCCAACGATCAGGAAGTGCACGCGGTAGCGGCGCAGCCACTCTGGTTCTTGCTCCGCCAGCTTGCGGATCGCTTGCGCCAGCATGTCTACGCCGTGCCACTGGCCGAAGGTACCAATGAATTCGACAACAAGGGCATCATCCGCAATCCCGTAACGTTGACGTACTGCGCGGCGCTCCTGCGCGGATATGCGCTCCGGGTCAAAGACTTCCGGGTCGATGCAGTTGGGATAGCATACGATGCGATGAGGCTCCACTCCACGTTGGATGAGTTCATCGCGGAGCGGCTCCGAGATGGTCACAACTGCGTGCGCATGCCGGAGGCAGGCCCGTTCGGCCATCTCCGCTTCTTCGTGATACCGCAGAGGGCGGCCCCAGTTCTTTGCTACCCATGCCTCGGAACCGTTGTACTCGAGTATGAGCGGAACGCGATGTCGTCGCGAGAGCAAGACTCCGCTGTAATTGCAGACCGACATTCGTTGGTAAATAAAGGAATAGTTACGGGTTCGCGTGAGGTCGTCCAGCGTTGATGCTACATGGCGAGAAAATCGGTAGTAGTTCGTCTCGAACGGCATACCGAACGTCTCGGGTACAAGCGGAATGTAACCAGCCTGTTCGCTGACCATGCGATTGGGCCCAGCCGACGCGAAATCAACGCCAAATCCGGCCTTCAGCAATCCATTGGCAACGCCCGCGACATGCCCTACAGAGCCGCCAGCTTTCACGCCGAACCACAGATTTGCATTCAGGTAAAGCGCTTTGTTGCTGCCCGACCCTTTGACGTCAATTCGGGGCGCTTTCAATAGAGAAGCGAGCTCAAACCGGCTGCTGAGCAGGGACGCGTATCCCGCGCCTGACGCACTCAGCAGCGCGAGCGCTGATTGCACACTGTTCCACCTCGTTATCCGCTCGCTGCTTAAATCCGGATTGACGACCTCAATCGTTCTTGCGTCGGAGATGCCCGCCAGGATCTTGAGCAGCGGAAGTATGACGCGCGTGTTCTCGTCCTCCACTGGAATGCTTAGAGACTGCGCGCCGAGATCGCGGAGCCGCTCGACCATCTTCAACGGCGGCAGGGTCCGGAGCTCCGGCATGCTCAGATAATTTGGGGCTGCGCCCTTTGTTTCTTCTAACTTTCTTCGAAAATCGGCTGATAGCGGATAATTCGATAGAACGCAATGCGAGTTACTCATGCGGTGACTCCAGATGTAAAGCTCAACTTAGCGGGAAGTTTGCGGTCGTAACGGTAGATGACACTAAGCACAAGTGCTGTCGCGAGGAAGTAAGATCCCGAAGACACGACCGAAGCACCCGCAATTCCGAAATGCGGGATTGCCCAACAATTAGTGGCGACGTTAATGCCCAGGGATGCAGCCCAGATGACGACAACGATCTTCGGATAACCAATACTGTTCAGAAATTGGACGGCGATGCAATGGATGGAGAGAAAGAAGATGCCGGGTGTGAGCAGCACGAATGCGGGCGCGGCGGGCAAGAATGCCGACCCAAACGCGAGCTTAATGAGCGGCCGCGACAGAAGAGCAGCGAGGGCGAGCACCGGCAGCATCGCCGCTGCCGCTGCTCCCGATGACTTTTTAATCATGTCTAACTTCTTCCCGTCATCGAATTGCGCGGACAACACTGGAAAGAGAATCGTTCCGATCGCGACGGGCAGGAGCATCACCATGTCCGCGATTGTGGACGCAAGGGAATAATAGCCTGCTTGTTCCGCTCCAAGTATTTTTTGCACCAGCAACAAATCCGCTCGGAGAACCAGAAAAGAAAATAGTGTTGTCCAGTATGCTCGCAATCCATAGCCGAGATTCTGCCGAAACGCCTGCCAGGATACGTGTGGGCGCTCCGACAAATGTGTCTGCAGACATTTGTAACCCCAAAGTGCGCCAACCACCACGGCTGCAATACAGCTTCCCAGAACCGTTGCCGGAGTTGCTATGTGCATCAGCATCAGGGGGATAAGTAGAACCGCGGGGGCGCCGCGATACACGAGCTCGATGAGGTTAAACCTGCGTACTTCCTGTAAGCCGAGCAACAGGTTTGCAATTAGATTATAAGCAAGTCCGAGAGGTATGGAAAGTAAAGCAAGCCCTAAAGTAACACCGTTGATCGAGATTAGCTTTGGGAAAAATCCGAAAAGGACTGAAAGTATTGCAACCAGTGCTCCGCCAAACCCTAAACTTACAGCAAAGCTGTTGCCAATCAAGTAAGGTAAGGATTTTCGGTCACGCGCAACAAAGTAGATGTTCGATGTCTGAAGGCCCATGCAAGAGAACTGGACCCCGAGAGCGCCAATTGCGCCTGCGACCGCGAACAGGCCGCGCCCCTCGGGACCGAGAGCTCGTGCCATTAGAATGCTCGTCACAATGCCGATTGCTATTTTTATCACCTGTGTTGCGTAAGTTTGAGTAACTTTAGTGCCAAAATCCGATCTGAAAAGCAAGAGCATTTCTCTTGCATGGGCAATCACTTTGCCGAGCGCTGTGCCTTGCGATGGCGGCACGCTTACGACGAGATCTTCTGCTGTCGAGCTCATTTCACTTACTTCCTATTCCGCCCGCCCGATCTTCACTTGCAATCTCGCCGCTTCTCTATTTACCCGGCGCCACAGCAGCTTCTTCGCTGCCATAACAACACCGTAGGTCGGAGAAACTCGGCCTCTCTCGATACTTAGCTCCCAATCGGCCGGCGAGCCCCAATTCATGTGGAAAACGTGACTGGCGCGCGCGATTCGAACAAGCCCCGGTTCGATGACTTCGACGTTCTCCATCGCCGGGTCCAGGTGCAGAGGCACTTCGATCGCAGCATCAGTCCGGCCCTCGAACTCGTCCGTGACCGTCAACGTGTGAGCGAGCTTGTCCAGCACGATGGTCCGAACCGGCGTAACCGGATTCGCGAGCCGAGAATACCCGCTATGCGCGCCGCAAAACACATCCGCCTCAGCGCTCGTCGTCCATGTCCTCACCTGAGGAATCGCGTCGTTCTGAAGCGTCCAGATCTGGTTCGGCCCCAGGAAGCGGTTGATCTCCTCGCCGCCAATCAACGGCGTGTTGTGGCAGGCAGTCGAGCGGAAATGATTTCGCTCGGCAAAATCGGCCGTGTAAACATGCGATCCGCAGTCCCGGACCAAGGAAACCCCGTCCAGCACTGCCTCGAAGGAGAGCAAGTCGTTGTGGCCGTGTCCACCGCGGCCAGCCAATCCAACAGGGCCGCAATCGATGAACACGTGATCGCGCTGGCTGCGCAAGATGTAGAAGCCGGCGTTCGGGAACGCTGCGGATTTCGCGTCGCATTGCGCCTCGCTCGTACTAGGAAGCGATTCCGCCGCGCTTGCGCCTAGCAGCCAGAAGACTTCCGCTCGCGGGCCACTGAACAAGTTCCGCAGCTCGGGCGCATACGTCAACGCAAGCAGCCCAAGCACGTACCGGTGGTCGTTAATGGCCTGGCCTCCAAACGGTAGAGCGCGCGCATCGTCGTTATCGCCCCACAATGGAACAGAGCCATCATTGCGAGAATACGCACCGACAAATTCGCCCATTTTCGCCAATCTGGCCTTGTATGATTCCGGAACCTGCAGGCCCGCAACTCCGCGGTACAGCGCAGGCAACAGGAACAGCTCGAGCACCAGCCGGTGATACGGGACAGAGGCTTCGAAATCGACCCCGTCGTCAAACACCTGCTTTGGCAGTTCGTCGCAGAGGATTTGCCATCCGGTGTTGAGCCAATGCTGCGGGTTTCGGCCAGTGCCGAAAAAGAGGCCTGCAAAGACAAGACCGGCCGCGTCCGCGGTGTAGTGATTGCCGTTAACGTCCGACTTTTCGAGGTGCCGCTCCGTAAACACGCCATGAAGGAAGAGCGCGCGTAGAAACTGCTGCTGGAAATTCGTTTCGCTCCAGGCCTGGCTATTTGCGAATACGCGGAAGAACCACGTCCAGCTCAGAATGCGGAGTGCGACCTCCATCGTGCAGCCCCAATTGATGCCGTACGAATAGGGATTCGCTTGGATCCATTGCGTCAGGAGGTCTCGAACACACAACGCGTATCGCTCGTCCGCAGTTAACAGATACGCCTGTCCGGCCGGAATCAGCCACTGCATCCGCGAAACTTCCCAAGGAAATTTCACGTCGCTCGGACGCTCGCGGTTGACGTAATCAAGCCCGCGGCTATGATCCAGCGGCCACGTGAGATTCGTCTTGTAGTCGCGGTGCCAGTCGATCGTCGCGCCAAGCTCAATCGGGCCGGAACCCAGGAGATTGACACGATGGTTCAGCGCATCTTCGGCTTGCAGGAGAATGCGCTCGCGGTCGCCGGGACAAATGCGCTCGTAATCGGCCGGCATGGACGCATTGGTGCATGCGACGTACGGGTTGCTCTGAAGACGTTCCCAAAGCTCCGATAGACTGTTCGCGCCTGTTTCCGCGAGCAACGAGGCAGTATCGAAGCGCCGGGCGCGGCGAGGACCCCAGTAGCGCTCTGCCTCCGCTCGCGCCTCGAGCACGAGACGGCTCACGATGTAACGCGGAGGCTTCCGCGCCGCACGACGGGCTTTAGCCAGTAATTCCTGCATCTCAGTTACGCAGCGCAGGCGACCGGGCTTTCGATCCAGTAGTCGTACCAGGAGCTCAGATTGAACAGCGTCCAAAGGTACAGACCGTTATCTTGCCGTCCCGACCGGTGATCCGCGAAGAGCCCCTTTACGACAGCCCGATTGAAATAGCCGCGCTCCATCAACCCCGATCCGAGCAGTAGCTTCTCAACGCGCTGGCCGAATGCCCCTCTCAGCCAGTGAGCCATCGGCGCGCCGAAACCCATCTTTTTGCGATAGATGATTTCATCCGGGATCAAACCTTGCACGGCCTTTTTCAGCAGATACTTCGCCGTGTTGTTCCGGACTTTCCAGTCCATTGGAATGTCCGCTGTGAACTCGATCAGCTTGTGAGCCAAGAACGGCACGCGGGCTTCGAGGGACAGCGACATCGTGACCTTGTCAACACGCATTAACAGAAGCTCGGGAAGCCGCAGCTTAAATTCGCTGTAGATCATTCGCGAGAGCACATCCTGGCCGGGATGATTAGTATCGAAGGGCTGATAGAACGAGCGGACGACGTTGAACGAGTCGGTTTGGAAGTAGCTCGCCGGCAACATTCCGCTGCGGACCAGTTCTTCGGAGATGCCGTTGGGCTGAATCGCGCCGTTTTCGATGAGACGCGACTTCGTGGTCTCCCAGAATGCGACAGCACCGGTCCAGAAGTGCTCGCGGTTGTTGGCAGCGCGCTTCACAATGTCGGTGTAGACCTCGAGTCCGGGCTTTAGCTTGCCGACCTGGCCAGCCACACCCGCCAGAGTTTTTTGCGCAACACCGGGAAGTACCGACTTAAATGGCTTCCAGTAGCGGTTGTACATGCTCAGGTAGCCCATATAATTGGCATACCCGCTGAATTGCTCGTCCGAGCCTTCGCCGACTTGAATGACCGTTACGCCGCTATCTTTCGCCAGTTTCGAGACGAAGTAGAGCGGAATGCAGACCCAGTCGGCCAGGGGTTCGTCCTGGGAGTGGATCAGATTTTCCAGATAGCCCATCATGTCGGCTTCATTGATGAGGACTTCGTGGTGGTTTGTCCGAAATTGTTTCGCGACAGCGCGCGCGTAATCGAGCTCGTTCAGATGAGTGTGATCGCTGAAACCGACCGTGAAGGTGTCAACGGGCCGGCTCATCTGCTTGCTCATCAGAGCTACGATCGCTGAGGAATCGATTCCGCCCGACAGGAACGAACCGAAGGGCACGTCCGACATCATGCGCTCGTTGATCGCGTCATCGAGGCGTTTACGGATTCCGTCTATATAAAACTGCTCACGAGCACTGTCCGACAGTCCGGCAACTTCGCTATCGGCTATTCCCTGCCCGGGTGCCGCATCCCAGTAGCGCTTGGATCTCAGCTCGCCGTTTTTCTTGATCTGCGCGTAGTAACCGGCCGGCAGTTTAAACACGCCCTTGAACATGGTCATGGGTGCGGGCGTCGTCAGAAACGAGAGGTAGTGATACATCGCGTTCGCATCGATATCGCGCGACACCGACGGATGGCCGAGAATGGCTTTGATTTCGGACGCGAACAGAATGGCGCCGCCCTGCAGTGAGAAGTAGAGGGGCTTCACTCCGATCCGGTCGCGGATCAGCGAAAGCGTTTCGGTGTTGCTATCCCACAGCCCGATCGCGTAATCTCCCGACAATCGCGCCGTAAGTCCGTCAATTCCCCACTGCTCGTAACCATGCACCAGGACTTCGGTATCGGAATGGTGCGTCCGAAAGTTGTGCCCTGCGGCGATCAGCTCCTGGCGCAAGCCAGCGTGGTTGTAGATCTCGCCGTTGAACGTGACCCAGACGGTGCCGTCTTCGTTGCTCATCGGCTGAGAGGCCGACGTGCTCAGATCGATGATCGACAGCCTCCGTTGCGCGAGGCCGACCCGGCCATCGGGTGAAATCCAGCTGTCTCCTCCATCCGGACCCCGGTGGGTCATCGTGTCCCGCATCCTGGCGAGCACGGCTGCGTCGACCCGCCCGTTCGATCGATGATTAAATACACCTGCAATACCGCACATAAGCTTTCTTCCTTTGTTTCCGTCTGCGGGATGAGCGTCCGCTACTCGGCGCTTTCCACGAATGCGCCGGTGATCTGCCGCTCCACTTCAAAGCTGATGCGGGTGGCCTGAATCTGCTCGTCGAGCGTCATCGGCCAGGGTTCGTTGCGAAGCAGCGCGCCGGCCAAGGCCTTCAATTCTTCGAGCTGGCCCTTCTGCTGGGTTGTCGATCGCCAGCCCTTCTGTCTGCCGCCGGAAATCGAAAGCGACTTGTAATCTTCGAGCGAGATCACCTTCCCGTCGGCAAAGATCTCCATCGTTTCCTTCGGAAATCCTTTGCTGCCCAAAGCCGTGTAGGTCAGCGAGCACACGGAGCCATCGGCATAGCTGATATTCGCTACGAAGTTGTCGTTCTTTTTCCACTGCCTCGAGCCGGGAAGAATCGACTGCGCGGAAACAGCCAGATATTCGGATCCAGTGATGGCGTTGAACAGATCGTAAATATGACAAGCTTCGCCCAGATTGCGGCCGCCGCCTTCTTCGCCTTGGATCCAGTGCTCCTGCGGTATGTAGCCCGCGTTCATCCGGTAATTCACGAGCACCGGAGTCGTGCGGTTCCCGAGAACCTCCTTGGCGCGCTGAATCGGTGGCGAAAACCGGCGATTGAAACCGACCATCAGCAGCGGAGGATTCGGGTTATTGCGATAGAAGTCCTCGATCGCATCCAGCTCCTCAGGAAAGATCGTCAGCGGCTTCTCGACGAAAACATTCTTGCCGGCCTGCAACGCTTCGAGCACCATCCGGCCGTGAGTATTGTGGCGCGTCGAAATCAGAACCAGATCGACATCGGCATCGTCCAGCACCTGTTTGTACTCCGTCGTGCAATATGTCGCCTGATACTGGGTCGCCGCAGCTCGCGCGTTTCCACCCGTCCGGCTCATTACGCAACGCAGCTCGAAATCGTTCCGCAGCTTGACCAGGTTCGGCAAATGCATCCCCTGCGCGAATCCGCCCGCGCCCACCAACGCAACACGAATACGGTGACTCTTCGGCTGCGAAGCGCGCAATGAGATCGTCCGCTGAAGCGTCGTCTCCGCCTGTGGATATTCAACGAAGACAATGAGAGGCTTTTTCCCGTCCGCTTTGAGCGAATCGTATGCTTCCGTTGCGCGGTCGATCGGGAACGTCTGTGGCTGCAGACTCGCCAGATTCACCCGGCCTTCGGCGAGCAAACGCAGGTACTCTTCCATGTTGCGGCCTTCCGTCCAGCGGACGTATGGCAGCGGATAATCCTGCCCTGCTTCTTCGTAAGTCGCGTCATACCGGCCAGGGCCGTACGAGCACGAAATAAAGAAATCCAGTTCTTTTTTGTAGAGATCGGAGCGGTTAAGATTCAACCCCACATCTCCCACCAATACGACGCGGCCTTTTTTCCGGCAACACTGCATTGCCTGGCTGATTACCTCGTTGCTCGAGGTTGCGGCGGTCACGATTGCTCCATCGGCGCCAAAGCCATCCGTCAGCTTGTGAACTCGCTCGACCCAGTTTTCGTCTGCCGGACTGATACCGAAATTCAATCCGTTTTCAATCCCAAGCTGGACGCGAGACCGGTCGAGGTCTATACCGATGACGCGGCATCCGCTCGCCCGTAGCAATTGCAGCGTGATTTGCCCGAGCAAACCGAGGCCAACTACAACAATCGTCTCACCGAGCGTGACATTCGCGCGCCTGACCCCCTGCATGGCGATCGAGCCGATCGCAACCGTTGATGCAAACGCGGTGTTCAGGCCCGAAGGAATCTTGACCGCAAGATTCACAGGAACATCGATCACCTCAGCGTGATTGGCAACCCCGGCCCCTGCGCAAGCAACTAAATCGCCCGGACGAAAGCCATCGACCTGTTCGCCTACTTCCAGCACCTCGCCGGCGGCCGAGTATCCCGTCGGAAGACCTGCCGCAAGCTGGCCCGTTACCCGGTCCCAGGTGCGCTTCGCGCCCTGATCGCGCATCATCTGCAGAACGCGTTTGGCATGCTCGCGTTGCTTCAGCGCGCGGCGATACAGCGGTAACGCCGACATCTTGACTCCGGCAATCTCCGTGCCGATACTAATCGTCGAGTGAGCAACCCGTACCAGGAGACTCTTCTCGCTCACCTTGGGCGAAGGCACGTGGTGTACCTGTACGCTTCCGCCTTGAATAAATGCCTGCTTCACTTTCTGAATGTCCCTCAATTGGATGATCTTGTCTTCAATTTCACGTAATGTACGGTTCCGCCGCCGACTATCTCAGGCCTCGCGCCAGTTGAACAGATAAAACTTCAACAGATCCACACGAGCTGCGAAAAACAGATTCTTGCGTGCTCGATCGGCCGCCTCTAAGAGAAACGCCAGCGCGACCGCGAGTGCGAAACCCCCAAAACCCGCTTCGGCTACCAGCAGCGACCGGTGCGGCCAGGATCGGATTTCCGGCGGATACGCCTTATCGAGCACCTGCACGACGACAGCTTCCTTCGCTTCATCTACCCGTGCCGCTTCGTATTGCTTAATCAGCAGCTCCAGCAGCGACTCGCGATACTTCACCTCGCGAACACGCCGCAAATACTCCAGCCCCGCTTCCGGAACCTTGCGAATGGGCAGATCAACTGCCGAATTCGCTGCTTGGTTGCCCTCGAGCCGCGCCAGTTCACCTCGCATTGCGGACAATTCCTGCTCCGCACGCATCAACGCGGGATTCTGCGCCGTTGCATACGATCGCATCGTCTGCACCTGCACTTCTTGCGCGGCAACTCGCGCTTTCGCGGCAGCAATGGATTCGATCATCGCTTTCGCTTGGCCGTCCAGTTGAACCAGCCCGGTGTTCTCTTGCGTCCGCTTTAGGTTTTCCTCGGCCTTCGCGAGTTCGTCCTTTGCTGTCTCTACTTCGCGCTCAAAGAAGATCCGGCGGTGGCCCGCTTCGGTCACGGCCAGATTCTGCGTTAACTTGTGAAGCTCTTCGACGTACCCGTTCGCCAAATCCGCCGACCGCTGCGGCGAGTGATCTTTAACGGAGATCGAAACCGTGCCTTCTTTTCCGACGACAACGTCCGTCATCGACGCGAGCGTCTCGCGCGCCTGCTCATGCAGCTTCGATTTGTAAACTTTCATCAAGTCGAAGCGCTCGATCAGCCGGTCGGCAATCGTACGGCTGCGCAGCATCGGCGTGTAGATGTCGCTCGGATTCCGCAATCCCACGTCCTTGCCGGCCATGCTTGCGAGACCGCCTAGCTGACCCATGACCGCGCTGGCAATCGATTGGTTCTGCTGGGGAGGCATCAGCTTCGTCGTCGCGGTAAAGCTTTGGGGAACAATCAGCGAAACAACGGTTGCCACGGTCGCGAGAACGACAGGCAGCAACAGCACTAGCT
>JAFAQG010000099.1 GCA_019246575.1 Acidobacteriaceae bacterium | reverse complement strand
GCCGAGCGAACAGGCCATCCTCGCCGATACATTTCCGCCCAGGCAGCGCGGAATGGCCTTCGCCATCTATGGCGTTGCCGTTGTTACTGCTCCCGCCATCGGCCCCACGCTCGGAGGCTGGATTACGGATAACTTCAGCTGGCGCTGGATCTTTTTCATCAATATTCCTGTCGGCATCGTCTCCGTCATCCTCACCAGTCTTGTCGTCGAAGACCCGCCATATTTCGTCGAAGAGCGGAAGCGGCGCTCAGGCAAACTGCGCGTCGACTACTGGGGCATTATCTTCGTCGCCATCGGTCTCGGCTTCCTGCAAATCCTGCTCGACAAGGGCGAGCGCGACGATTGGTTTGCTTCGAACTTCATACGTATGTGCGGAATCCTCGCCGCAGCCGGTCTCGTGCTCGCCATCTATTGGGAGCTTCATGAGAAAGATCCCGTCGTCGATCTCAGCCTTCTTAAGGAGCGGAATTTTGCCGTCGCCGCCTTTCTCATGTTCATGGTCGGCGTCATCCTGCTGGGCAGCACCGTTCTGATTCCGCAATACGTGCAGCTGGTCATGAATTACTCGGCAACCCAGGCCGGACTTGTTCTCTCACCCGGAGGTCTGCTCGTCATGGGTATGCTCCCCTTTGTCGGCATGCTGCTCGGCAAAGTAGAGGCGCGCTGGCTGATTGCTGTAGGCCTCGCCATCACTTCCGTCGCCCTCATCCACATGGCGGGTTTCAACACCGGCATGGATTACAAACACATTGCGGTTGCGCGCTGCTATCAGGCCGCGGGGCTTGCGTTTCTTTTCGTTCCCATCAACACCGCCGCTTACGCATTCGTCCCGCCTAACAAGAACAACGCTGCCTCGGGCCTGATCAATCTCGCGAGAAATGTCGGCGGCAGCCTTGGAATTTCGCTCGTAACCACTATCCTCGATCGCCGTGCGCAATTTCATCAATCCCGCTTAACCGAATCGGCAACTCAGCTCAATCCGCTGTTTAATCAGGCCGTAAATTCAGCGACGCGCGTTTTCGGGCCGGGCCGCACGGGCGATGGAGCGTACGCGCTGCTCATGCGGCAGCTCCAGCAGCAGGCGAATACTCTGTCCTATATCGATTGCTTCTATGTCATGGGCCTCGGCTTCGCCATCCTCGTGCCGCTCGTATTCGTCATGAAGAAAACAAAACCGGGCCGCGCCATGGCCGGCCATTAGCCTGCTTCTTACTTCTTGCTTCCTGCTTGTTACTTCTTACTTCCTGCTTCTTACTTCTTACTTCCTGCTTCTTACTTCCTGCTTCTGGCTTCTGGCTTCTTACTTTTCAACCCGCCTCGCCGACAACCACAGCTTCGGGCTGATCTTTCGCACGAGCCTGCAAACTCACCGGTAGGCTGAAATAAAATTTCGAGCCTTCCCCCTCCTTGGATTCCGCCCACATCCGGCCGCCATGCCGTTCAACAATTCGACGCGCAATCGAAAGACCCATTCCCGTGCCTTCCACCTCGCGTCCATGGAGCCGCTGGAACAGTCCGAAGACGCGATCGGCGAACTGCTGATCGAATCCGCGGCCGTTATCGCTAATACAGAAGACCCAGTTGCTCCCGTCCCGGCGCGCTTCGATCCGAATCCGCGGACTCTGCTCGCTGCGATATTTGATTGCATTTGAGATCAGGTTTTGAAACACTTGCGCGAACTGTACTTGATCCACAATCAGCGAAGGCAGCGAAGCCGTGTCGATCTCCGCCTCGTTTTCCCGAATCAGCGCCTGCAGGCTAACGCGCGCCTGCTCTACGAGCTCGTCGAAGGATACCGGATTCCGGGTCTGCCCCGCCTTACGCAGCCGCACGACCGCCAGCAATCCGTTGATTAGATCCGTCATACGCCGGGACGAGCTGACGATGTATCCGATAAATTCGTCCGCGTCTTCGTCCAGCCGTCCCTTATATCTGCTGGCCAGCAACTGCGTGAAACTTGTGATTGTCCGGAGAGGCTCCTGTAAGTCGTGGCTTGCCACGTAAGCGAATTGCTGCAGCTCTTCATTGAAATGCTGCAACTCTTTTGTCCGCTCGTCGATCCGTCGTTCGAGCTCTGCATTCAAAGCCTTCAATTGGCTCTCTGCCGAGTCACGCGCTTGAATGTAGGAGACAAACGAATTGTAGAGCCATACCAGCACCACTAACATCACAAGCATCCCGATCAGGAAAAACAGAAAAGCCCAGTGAGTCAGATACCGTTCCTCGTCCAGATACTTCGCGGTTTGGTGGTTTAACTGATTCTCCACCAAATCGACTTTTCTTCTGATCTGATTCATGGTTTCCTGAGCGTCATCAGATTTAGCCACCTGCAATGCCGCTTGGAATCCATTCGCTCGTTGAACATCGATGACGTGATTGGCGGCCGCCAGCCGGTGTTTTATCAGCGAAACTAAACCGCTTATCTGCTGCTGGACATCTGCTTCGGCGTCATTGCCGGTCAACGCAGAAGCCTCGGTGACAACGCGAGTGTTTGCTGATTCCAGAATTGTCAGATACCGCTCGTCTCCTGTAAGCAGAAAGCCATGTTCGCCCACTTCAGCATCGTTAGCGACGGAGCGAAATACCGCAACGCGCGATACGAGGTTCTCCAACCTAAGGAGCCGAGTGTCGTTGTGCTCTGCCGCGACGTTGACAAGAAAGAACAGCAGGCTGAATGCCAGTGGAACCGCGAACAGGATCGCCAGGCGCGCCTTCGTGTTCGATTTTTCTGGCAGGCTCATCGAGCACTCGTATTGTTGACTATGCGGGCTAAAAGACGTTTCGGACTGCTGCTCCAGTTGCCGGTTGGCGCCCGGTACGTACACTAATAGGAGGAACGCTATTCGGGTTCGCTGACGCGTGCGCGGCCGCCTTTTGTCGCCGTGCGTAGCGAGTTCGCCCTCGCTTTTTCACACGTCGCACGACACTTTACATGCCTATTCAGACCCTTTTCGGATCGGTACCGACCGAACCTAATCTGCTCGATCGCTTGAAGGCCGGCATACAGAAGACGCGGTCGGGGCTCGTGGATCGCATCGAAGACGTCATCTCCGGCAGAAAAGAGATCGATGCCGAGTTGCTGGAAGAGCTCGAGTACACGCTCATTACGGCCGACCTCGGCGTACGAACCGCAGAGGATATCCTGGAACGCATTCGCCAGCGCGTCGCTCGGAACATGACTGGCGATGCGCATGAAATCAGAAATCTCATTCGCGAGCACCTGCTCCAGGTGCTGCAGGCCTCCGAGACTCCGCTCAGAGTCGTTCATCAACCACCGGCAGTCGTCATGGTGGTCGGCGTCAATGGCGCAGGCAAGACCACGACCATCGGGAAGCTTGCGAACCGCTTCCTGGGCGAAGGACGAAAGGTATATCTCTGTGCTGCCGATACGTTTCGGGCCGCCGCCATTGAGCAACTGGACGTTTGGGCCCA
>JAFAQG010000323.1 GCA_019246575.1 Acidobacteriaceae bacterium | reverse complement strand
CTGACCTTTTGCTCCGGAGGCAAACGCCTGGTCAAAGCCTCGTCCCAAGCTGCTGAGAAATAAAGACGATTGCAAGCGCTCGGAAGCGTGAAAAGCGTTGTGAAGCGCTCTCAGGGTGGGCTGAGGGTGGGTTGGGGATCATTGAACCGGCCCTCCGTGAATCAAGCTCATGCGGTCATCCCAGCGCTGTACGGCGGCCGTCAACTTCTGCGTAATGGTCTGCTGGTAGATGCCGAGAGTTGTCTCTGCGTCGGCATGACGCAGAAGCGCTTGGGTGTCTTTGATGTCGCCGTCCTCCTGGAAGTGGGTAGCCGTCGTCCGGCGCAACATCTGGAAGGTCAAATTGGGAAGTCCAATCTCCTTGCCCATCTCTTGTAGAACCCGCTTGCGGTAGTTGTTCGTGCTCATGACTCGACCAATCTCGTTCGGGAACAGCAACTCTCGACTGTGACCCGCGATCCGTTCCATTGCGATATACAGCTTCAGTTCCTCTTGCAGGCGCTTCGGCAGGGGGACAGGCGCCAGGGACGACTCCGTCTTGGCGGTGTCCTGCATCTCGCCGATCACGACTGTCTCGTCGATGCGTAATCGGTCCTCCAAAACATCATTCACCCGGAGCGCAAATAGCTCACCCGGCCGGAGCCCGGCGACCAGTTCGACTCGCATTAGAACGTAATCGCGAAAACTCCGCTTGCGAGCGACGACCAGCAACGTGCCGATCTCTTCAAGCGAGAGGAACGTGCGAACCGGCTTGCGGGTCTTCGGCTTTTTGACGGTCTTTCCCCTGGCCGGATTCTTCGCGAGGATTTCATCGTCAATGCAGACATCCAAGATTGCGCGGGTATGAGTGACGACCTTCTTCACGAGGCTCTCACTGGCTGGCCGCTTCACCTTGTTATATGAGCCGCCTTCTGCCGCGACCCGGTTGAAAAAAGCCTTCACTTGCGACGCAACAATATCGGTAACGAGGTAATCGTGTTCCACCTTGTTGTCGTCTTCCCACTTCCCGAGCTTGGGAATGATGTGGTTTTCAACGATGCTGCTGATGGTCGAAGTCATTTGCCGACTCCAGTGGCCCTTAGATAGGGACACGTAGGTCCTGGCTGCCTCCGCGATGGTTGGAACTCGCTTCGTCTGTGAGACGGGGCGGGGAATTGCGGCAGGCTGATGAGTATCAGCCCCTTTCTCAGCGAGGTATCTCGGGATTATCTCATCCGCTAACTTGTCTTCGGCTTGCTGCTTCGTAAGGTCAGCTTTCCGGCCGACTACCCGCTCCTTTTTTATAGTGCCGTCTTTGAAATAGCCAATCCATTTCCAGGTCGGCTTGCCGTGCTCTTTGACTTGCTTGAGTTTGATGTATCCGCGCTGCCTCCGCTTGCGCGTTATGCGGCTACTGCCTAGTCTTCCAACTGCTTCATGAAGTCCAACACTGCTAACCTTCGAAATCGCCGATGTTTGCCCATTTTCGCTGATGGGATTCTCGGTTGCCGATTGCCGTTCGAGTGCGCCCGCACCCACGCCGGTGTCACCTTTAACAGGGCCGCCACCTCCTCTATCGTCATCCACTCTTCGCGTCCTTCCGTTTCCATTGGTCGTCCTTTTCATGTTTTGGAATTCTGCCACAGACAGGTACTCAATTTCCGTACTGTTGGGTTTACCGGTTCGGCGTTACTCCCCACATAACGGTCGCAGCAGCGCACGGTATAGCCAAACCGTTTGTTGTGGCTGATGATCATGTCCGGATCCTGCGCTTTCTCGCGCAGGCCTTCGAGTCCGCCCGCTTCGTGGACGATCTCGGCCGCGCTCTGCAATCTTTCACTTGGCATTCACGATTCCCTCTAACTCGCTCAAAAGTGCTTCTACGTTCCGCGCGATGAGATACACACCGCCGTGGTCGCGGATCATGCGCCCGAAGTTGATCTGTGCCGTGAAGAGTTCGTCTCTGCCTGCTTTCACTTCGATCTCCAAACGGCGGCCTGTCGGACCGAGGATGCCGGAGAGATCCGCCTGGCCGTCGACGCCGGCGCTCACCAAGCGCTGTTTTCCGCCACGACCGACGGCCATAGCCTTAATGCGGTTGTTTCTCCAAATCCGAATGTTCGGGAAGCGCTCCGGGATCTCGATCAGGAGCTCCGCAGTCATCTCGTTCGCTGCACTCATGGCCGGGTCCACTCCCGCGGCGGCCAGTGCCCGAAGATAATTTGAAACTTAACCGCTGGCCAAGTTTTCTTGTAGCCACGTTCCTGAGCGATTCTTCGGAACTCCTCGAACTTCGCCCGGCGCTCATCGCCCGTGACCCGATCGCGCCATTCCTGGACCTTTAATGCCTTGCGTTCCGCCTGTTCGAGCTCGCCGGCGACGGTTTCGACAGGTCGCGCGTTCTTCGGAATGGCAACCAAGCAGTACGGGCAGGTCTCCGGGCCGCTTCTGAACGTCGCAAAACAGTGTCGGCAGGTCGTGATCGAGAGGGTGCGCTTGCCGTCGTCGTCCTTAACTGCGTCTCCTTCGAGCGACCATTGCACATCGTCTTCAAAGAATGCATCGAGACGCCCGGTGTTGTCGAAGTGGTCCATCACGAGGAAGTTTTCCTTCCCCGGATACGGCCGACTGCCGCGGCCGAGCATCTGACGCCAGAGCCCCATCGACGCCGTCGCGCGAGCACCAATGATGCAGGAGCAGATGGGATGGTCCCAGCCGTAGCTGATTACTCCCACGCTCGCGACACCGCGCAGCGTGCCGTTGTCGAAGTCGTGCCAGATCCGTTTGCGCTCGT
Organism: Acidobacteriaceae bacterium; assembly: GCA_019246575.1. The sequence continues at coordinate 227 of JAFAQG010000323.1, read as the reverse complement.
CGTCCGGCGTTTCCGCGTCGACATAGGCGAATGTGACGCCGGTGCAGCGAAACTGCTTGGCGATCTCCAGCGCGTGATGCTGATTCACACCGAAGGCGGCCGTCTTTCTGTCGCTCGCGTGTTTCTTCCACTGCTCGACGACATCGCCCACAAGCCGTGGTTTGTCGCAGACTTCGGCAAGCTGCTTGGAGTTGAACTCGCCGGCGGTTTTCTTGACTCCGCTCAAA
>JAFAQG010000052.1 GCA_019246575.1 Acidobacteriaceae bacterium | reverse complement strand
TTTGACAAACTCGTGAATCTCCATCTCCGTAGCGGTTTTCGGAGCGATGCTCTTGAGCTCTTCCCGCTCCACCACGACGAAACGGTCCTTCTCGTATTCGTATCCTTTTACAACCGACCGGTCGGGAAGAATTTCATCGGTTCCCTTTCTGATGGATACCTGCTGCACGGGCGTTAGCGGCGCTGGCGTTGCCGGCCGAATCGGTTCCGGAGCTGGCGCGGCTTTCAGACCTTCTAAGCGGGTCCGGCGTTGGCCAGAGCTGTCTGAAAGTAGGTGGTCGCGTTCCGCATAGTCGGGAACTGAGTGTGAGACGGGCTCTTCTACGCTCTGTCGAAGTGGCGGCGCAGCGCGGTAGAGGCGGCGCAAGCTGACGCGTTCGGATCGCGCGGCGCGGAACAGCCGTACCGGAATCGAGATCAGCCCGAATGTAACGAACCCACGCCAGACAGTTGTCGCCATGTTCTCCAAATGTACGATTGCGGGCGAGGCGAAGCCGTTTCGAGCGCGGGAGAATTTCAGGGGAGGATGGCCAGGCGATTTCGCTCGCGAAGGCCTGTTTCCGAGATGCCGTCAATACTGAGATCCACGATTTGGTGTGGATCCCGCGGCACCGCCAGGGCAACGGTCAAGTAATTGCTCGTGACCGCTGACATTCGTTGCTCGAGCGTTACCGCCGAAAGACTTTTCCCAATCATTCGCCTCCGGAATGCGAGATGCTTCTTTGAAGAGAGATCCCGCAATACGCGGGTGCGCTCACGCCGAATCTCGACAGCCACCCGACCAGCCAGTTCTGACGCTCGTGTGCCGGGACGCTCCGAGTACGTGAAAACGTGCAGGTATGTGAAGGGTTGCTGATCGATGAAATCGAGCGTTTGCTGAAAGTCGGTATCCGTCTCTCCCGGAAAGCCGGTCATAACATCAGCGCCGATCGCTGCGTCCGGTAGTAATCGCGACGCAAGTTCGAGCCGGCTCGCGTAATGGCGCGTTCGGTATTTCCGGTACATGCGCTTCAGAATGGCGTCCGAGCCCGACTGCAACGGCATGTGGACGTGGGTCGCAATCCGCGGTTCGCTCGCCATCAGGTGAAATAGCTCGTCGCTCCAGTCCATAGGCTCGACAGAACTGATTCTGAGCCTTCGAATAGCCGTGCGATCCAGAATCTCGCGAAGTAGGCCGGCAAAGCGCAGAGGCGGCTGAAGATCCCTGCCCCAGCGGCCAAGATTGATCCCGGTGAGAACGACCTCGCCGTACCGCGACGCGAGATCGCGAACCTGCGCTATGACGCTTTCGAGTGTCGCGCTGCGGCTCGGCCCGCGCACTTCGGGGATGATGCAAAACGCGCAGCGATTGCTGCAGCCATCCTGCACTTTTAGATTCGGGCGAGTGCGATCTTCGCAACAACCGCCCACTGGAGCGGCAGTGAACGCCCGCTGCGCTGCAACATCGCCGAGATGAACCTGACTGTGGTGATCTTCAGCAGCAGCCGAGACGATCTCGGCGATGCGGGATTTCTGCGAGTTGTCGATGACCCAGCGCACACCTTCGATCTCGGCTAGTTCGCCGGGGGCGCGTTGCGCATAGCAGCCGGTAACCACGATTTCGGCACGCGGGTGGTCGCGATGCAATCCACGGATAATGCGCCGGGCATCGATGTCCGCGCTGTGCGTCACTGTACAGGTGTTCACCACCACGAGATCAGCGGCGGCGGGTTCGTGCGTGGCGGAGAAACCGCGTTCCTCGAGTGAGGCCTGAATGGCTGCACCGTCGGCTTGCGATGCGCGGCATCCGAGACTTTGAATAAAGATTTTCTTCAAATACGCCGTCTCATTCTCAAGTGTAAGTGGGACACTGAAATTGGCCTGCGCGGCCGGGCAATCGCCGGGTGCGTTCCTCGTGAGCGTGCCGGGAGGAAAGTCCGGTCTTCTCAGGGCAGCATGCCGGCTAACGGCCGGGGGTGTGCGCTCAAAGCGCACGTCACGGAAAGTGCCACAGAAAATATACCGCCCCGCCGGTTTTGGCGAGGTTCTTGTCGCATGACGAAGGACATACCGAAACCGGCGGGGTAAGGGTGAAAAGGTGCGGCAAGAGCGCACCGCAGTTCGAGTAATCGGACCGGCAGGGCAAACCCCATGTGAAGCAAGACCAAATAGGGGAGGAGGAGTGGCCCGCTCCGTTACAACTTCCGGGTAGGTCGCTGGAGCCTTTCAGTAATGGAAGGCCTAGAGGAATGGTTGCCGCCTGCTTTTCGTGAGTCTTCGCCCAGCTCAAAGGCGCCCGCTGATGCGAAGCAGGTACAGAAACCGGCTTACAGGTCGCGCAGGCACAATACAGCGGGGTTCGGTTACTCTGCTTCC
>JAFAQG010000869.1 GCA_019246575.1 Acidobacteriaceae bacterium | reverse complement strand
CCCCCGAACAGATTCAGGGCGGCGAGCTCGTGGCGCGATCGGATATTTATTCACTTGGAGTTACGTTCTACGAGTTAGTTACCGGTAACCGGCCCTTCGATGGCGAGAGCGAGTACCAGATTATGGCCGCCCATTTGAGGGGCGAGCCCCGAGCTCCGCGAGAACTGGATACATCGCTGCCTCAAGTAGTTAACGACGTTATCCTGACGGCCTTGGCGAGAGATCCCGCCCAACGCTTTGCGTCCGCGAAAGCGATGCACACAGCGCTGGCGAGCCTTGCGCCGGAACCGGCGTCACTCGTTGCACCTCGACGCCCCAAGGCAGCGAAAACTCACCACGTGATGTACATGGCTGCTGGCTCGCTCGCAACCATCGCAGTTCTGATCGGAGCCGCAGTAGAAGCGCCGAAGTGGAGTCGTGCGGAAGCAAATGGCTCGCCGGTTGCTTCTCACGTCGCGAACGACAGCAATGAAGCGCCGCAATTACCGGCGGCGGCGCAAGCTCCAGCGCCGGTCAACGCGAAACCCCCGTCAGCACCTGTGCCGGACACCATACCCGCGCTAAAGCAGTTCGAAGAAAATCGTTCGGATGACCGCCGTTCACGCCGTCCTCACAACCCGCGGCGGGAGCACACCGACGGCGTCGGTCAATCCACACCGCCAACCGATGCCTCGCCGAGCGAAGCGGCACAACAGCGCCCCGAAACGGCAGTGCCACAATCACCCGATCCGGAGATTCCCCGTCTTCGCGACCGCCTGACATTGATGAATGCACGAATGATTGCCGTGGGCAATTCGCTCGAAAATCTCCGGCGCGCACAGGCAATGAGCGGCCTGGGACTTCGTTCCGACATGGCCGCTGCCGAACAACGAATGCTCAACGAAATGGCTGAGGCGCAGAAAAGTCTCGACAGCAATGATGCAAGCTCTGCCCGTATGCGGCTCGACGCAGTAGAAGCACAACTTAGTAAGTTAGAAGATTTTCTCGGTAAATAAAGGATAGATATGAAACGCTCTCTTGTATTCGCTTCTTTTTTGGCTTTTGTAATGGGCGCCACGCCTGTGTTAGCGGACTTTACGTATCAGGAAACGACCCAGATATCAGGCGGCACGATCCTAAAAGTCATGCACTTCGTGGGTGCATTCTCAAAGAATAGCCGTCAGGCGCTGGAACCAATCAGCTCGACCATTTCGATTAAGGGGAACCGGATGGTAAACAGGAATGCCACGGCAGCCGTAATCTATGATTTAAATCAAAAAACTTTAAGTACTGTTCATTTCGCAGATAAAACATATTCGGTGATCACGTTCGATCAATTGAAGCAGCAGATGGCCGCCATGGCCGAGAAGATGCATCTCCACGCCGCCGACCAGCCGGACCTATCTTTCGACGTGAAGGTGAAGGAGACGGGCGAAACGAAAGATGTCAAAGGCAGTAAGACTCATGAGATGATCTTGACGTTCACTCTTTCCGGCACTGATGAAAAGAACGGCGCACAAGGCGCGCTCGATATGACCAGCGATGTATGGATCGCCTCGAATGTGCCGGGTTATGAAGAGGTGCGGGAATTTCAGCGCCGGGCGGCCGAGGCGATGGGATGGGTTCCCGGCCAGAATCCGTTTCTGAATCGTCCCGATATGGCGAAAGCAATGGCTGAGATGTATAAGGAGGGTTCGAAACTCGACGGCATCCCCCTTGTGAACACGGTGAGAATGACCGGACGCGTGCAGGGCAGCCCTTCATCGACGGCCGACGCTCAGCCCGCGCCGCAAGAACGGTCCGACACCGCTCCTCCCACTTCCGTCAGCGACGCCGTGGCCGGCGCTTTGGTCGGACATTTCGGTTTGGGACGCCGTAAGAAGCAGAATGAAAACAGCTCAGGAGATCCATCGCCGTCAACAAATGGGAGTTCCTCCGGCTCTTGCGCATGTTTGATGGAACTTAAGAGCGAAGTGACGAGTTACAATACCGCCACGGTCGATCCTACACTGTTCGACATACCATCGGGTTTTACGAAAATCGATGAGGATTTCCTGAACGCAACACGGCACAGGTAAGCGCGATCCAAATACTGGATCCACAACATAGGCTCACTTTACACGCGCGGATCGAGTTCACACTATCCGGAACGCCGGATCGAAAACACTGCAGTCTCTGCACGCACGTTTGCGAGCCAGCGCACTTCGCGGTTCTTTGCCAGGAAGATTTGCCGCTCAACTACCCAACTCTGTTTGCGGCAAAGCGATACGAAATCATCAATAGTGAGGAAATGTAAGTTCGGGGAGTCGTACCAATCGTACGGGAAGAGTTTGGTCCGTGGAGCACGCCCGCTGATCAGGTGAGCAAGCCGCACGCTAAAGTGTCCAAAGTTTGGGAATGCAACAATCGCGTGCCGCCCGGCTCGTAACATCTCGCGCAAGACCCGGAGCGGATATCGCATCTCTTGCAACGTCTGGCTAAGAATCACAAAATCGAAAGCGTTGTCCGAGTAATCCGCCAGACCCTGCTCGATATCGCCCTGATAAACAGACACTCCTCGGGCAATCGCACGCCGTACCTTCTCGCCTTCGATTTCGACGCCGCGAGCATGCACCTGCTTGTGCTCGCAGAGCCATGCAAGCAATTCCCCTTCCCCGCAACCGAGATCCAGCACGCGCGAGCCCGGCTCGATCATCTCGGCGATCATGGCGTAATCGAAGCGCGATAATACCTGTTCGGACGCGACGTTGCAAGCCCCCGAAAGTGGCCCCTCGCTCGTCCTTGTGCGGGAAGACGAAACGTCACGATATACACTTTCGAGGAAGCCCGAAACGATCTCGCTCTGTTCCTTTGTCTCGATGAGAAATGCGTCGTGTCCGTATGTCGACGGCAGCTCCGAGAACGCGACATCGATATTCTGGCTACGGAGTGCTGCAACTGTCTCAAGCGATTGATACGTCGGATAGAGCCAATCGGATGTAAAGCTGAGGACCAGAAATCGCGCCCGCGTTTTCTCAAATGCTGCCGCAAGGGACGTGCGCCCCGCCGACACATCGAAGTAGTCCATCGCCTTCGTGATGTACAGGTACGAATTCGCATCGAACCGGTTCACAAACTGGCTGCCGCGATAGCGAAGGTAGCTCTCCACTTCGAAATCCACGGAGAAGTCGAACCCGAAGGCATCCTTATCGCGTAAGCGACGCCCGAATTTGTCGCGCATCGACGCGTCGCTCATATACGTGATGTGTCCGACCATGCGCGCCACGGCGAGGCCGCGCGCCGGCGGCTTCAGATGATAATAGTTGCCTTCATTCCAATCCGGATCCGCCATGATCGCCTGCCGCCCGACTTCGTTGAACGCAATCTGCTGCGCACTGTGGCGCACCGTCGCCGCAATCGGAATCGCAGCCGCAACCGAATGCGGATACGCCACCGCCCACTCGAGCGCTTGCATGCCGCCCATCGATCCGCCGGCAACCGCTAACAGCCGCTCGACTCCGAGGTAGTCGATCAACATCTTCTGCAGCCGCACCATATCGGAGATCGTGATCACGGGGAAGCGCATAGCATATGGTTCCCCGGTCGCCGGCTCAATCGAAATCGGCCCTGTGGTTCCGCGGCAGCCGCCCAGAACGTTGGATGAGATGACGAAGTAACGCCCCGTATCGAACCCTAGTCCGGGGCCGATCATCTCCGACCACCATCCCGGCTGCCCCGTTTCCTTGCTGATGCCGGCGGCATGCGCATCGCCTGAAAAAGCGTGCAGCACTAGAATGGCGTTGGTGCGGTCCGCATTCAATGTTCCGTAGGTCTCGTACGCCACGTCGACATTCAGCAGTGTGACGCCACAATCGAGCGTGAGGGAAGGAAACGTTACTACCTGTGTTTCGACAATGAAACCAGTCTCGGCGGAAATGGGCATGTACGAAACGAGCGAGAGTCCTTGATTGGCACCATAGCATGGCCGTTATGGCGGCTTAAGGTTGCCTGGCGCGCGGCGGCTCCAGGTGCGAGTTTGTCAAGTCCCGCCCGCAAGCTGCTTCAGGAACCGGTACAAGAACGCCTGGCCCTCGTAGAACGATTCGACGGGCATCCGTTCATCGCGGCCATGCGCGCGCACATCGTCGCGATCGTCAAAGAATCCCTGCACGCCGTAGCTGGGGATGCCGGCTTCCCGAAGATAGCGGCCGTCGGTCGCGCCCGTCGTCATCATCGGGAGTGTCACAACCCCCGGCCACATCTCGTCGGTGATTTGTTTAAACGCGTGCATGATGTCCGGGCGCATCGGCGAAGGCGGCGCAGCTCCCTCGTCCAATTTGATCGTCACCGCAACCTGATCGTCCGCGACCACGCGCTTCAACGTCTCGAGCACGTTCGCAACCGTATCCTGCGGCAGCACCCTGCAATTCACGTTTGCCGCGGCGAGCTGCGGTAACGCATTCGGCGCATGCCCACCCTCGAGTTGCGTCGCCACGCATGTCGTCCGCAGCATGGAATTGTAACCCGGCGAGCTTGCCGCTACCTTGCGCATCGCTTCGTGCGACCCCTGGCTGACCATCGCCAGATCCGCCGCAACCGGCCCCTGCTCGATCTTCGACATTGCCCCGAAATAAGCACGTGTCACATCGTTCAATTCCAACGGAAACTCGAACGCAGCCAGGCGTGTGAGCGCGCCGGCCAAATGATAGATCGCGTTATCCGGCACTGGTCGCGAGCTGTGCCCCCCTTTGTTATGCACCTCGAACCGCAGGTCCGCGTACGTCTTCTCAGCCAGCGCGATGTCGTTCGAAACGCGCTTTCCATGCACCATCTCGCCGCGTCCGCCTTCATTCAGACAATACTCGGCGTCGATCAAATTGCGTTTGTTCTTCAGAAGCCACTCGACGCCGTTGTACGGTCCCCCGCCCTCTTCGTCTGCCGTGAGCGCGACGATAAGATCGCGATCCGGCCGGAAACCTTCGCGCTTATATCGGATCAGGTTCGCAACCCAGACCGCCGCCTGCGCCTTATCGTCCGAGGTTCCGCGTCCGTAAAAGTAGCCGTCCTTCTCGACAAATTGAAACGGATCGGTCGTCCAGTCTTCCCGTTTCGCCTCGACCACGTCTATATGGGCAAGCAGAAGTATCGGTTTTCGCGCTCCGGTGCCGCGATATCTGACAACAACATTGGCCTTACGATCAATCGCGCCGCCCACGTATATGTCAGCCTCGGGAAAGCCTTCCCCTTTGAGGCGTGCCGCAACTCGTTCGGCGATCGCCGTAGTCGAGCCAGTC
>JAFAQG010000867.1 GCA_019246575.1 Acidobacteriaceae bacterium | reverse complement strand
TAAACGAATAGAGATTGGTTCCGATATTTGCCTGAGGCACATACTTCGAAAGCAGATTCTGCGAAATAGCGTTAAAGTCAGCGGTCGGGATTTGGCCACTCCCGAAAATAGTGGAGTACGGAGTTCCGGCCGGGTACGTTTGCCCGTTCGAGCCCACCAGCGGAAACGGAGACTTTGCCGTCGATCTCGCGATATCCGGAAACAACCCATTTCGTTGCGCTTGCGTGGGCACAGTAACCTGCCCGCCAGTCTGAGGCGAGCGGTTGCGAGTACCCTGATAGGACAGGAAAAAGAACGTGTGATCGCGCCACACCGGTCCACCGAGCGTCCCGCCAAACTGGTTCTGATGAAACACCTGTTTGCTGACCTGATAGATATTCCGGCCGTTCAAAAACGTATCTCTGTAGAAATCGAATACATCGCCCGTCCAACGATTCGTGCCTGATTTGATGACCGCGTTCAAAACCGCGCCCGAGTTCCGGCCGTATTCCGGGTTCAGGGTGCTTGTAATCAGGTTGAATTCCGCAATCGCATCCGGACTTGGGATAATTAATGGTGTGTTCAACGGTAAATCGATCGCATCCGCCCCGTTTACGAGAAACGAATTTTGCTGCGATTGACTGCCGTTTGTGGCATAGTTGCTCGTGAACCTGTCGCTCGTTGAAACTACGCATGGCGCTAATTGCTGCAATTGGATCCAATTCATTCCATTTAGCGGCAAATCCACAATCTGCTGGCCTTGAATAACCGTACTCAGTTGTGTCGTGCTCGTCTCCACTTGCACGGCATTCGCCTCTACCACTACGGACTCGCTCACTTGACCCACTTGCAGCGATACCGGCAAGTTATAAATCTGATTCAGAGCGAGAGCAATGTTCTCGGCGGTGAACGTCCTGAACCCGGTCTTGCCGACGGTGACGTTATATGTCCCCACGGGCAGTTGCAGAAACTCGAAGCTCCCATCCGTCTTCGTAGGAACCGATGCCGAAACCTGCGTTTGTGTGTTTGTCGCCGTTACTCTGGCGTCCGGAACCGCGGCCCCGGTGGGGTCCGTTACGGTACCATGAATCTGACCGTTAACTTCCTGCGACCACGCATGCGTGACCAGCAGTCCCGTCAAAAGCAAGCTAGAAGCTAATGAAAAACCCACCGTCATTGACGCCATCCCCCTGACGTGGCAGTAGGAGCTTTGCCGTCCTCGGCAAGCGATGAAGTTGATTCTGCACGCGGAATCGCCTACCGGAGTACGCCCGCGCTCCCCTGCAGATAGATGCTCACCGATCTAACTCGTAACACTGCCCGACAGTACTGAGCACCCGCGTATGCTAGCGCCCGCAAACTCGTCGCGCTCGCGTGCCATGCGCGTGCGGGCGCAATCTGACCGTGCAGCCGTTTTATAATCTGGACGTATACTGAATGAGTTATCCCGCCTGCGCAATCGGGTCCGGTCTGTTCTCGGGACGCGATTACGGCGCGAACGCAATGGTACCGTACATTCCCGGGCGTGCGAACAAGTCTCGTCCGCTTGCGACTCGGCGGCAATTGGTCGCCTGACCCTGCACCCGGGATAACATGCTCCGCCTTACTTCGGGCCGTTCACGGCGTTGGCGGGACGGACACAGAAGGGACTTCATGCAAGACAGACTAAACATCGCCGTCTTTGTCGATTACGACAACATCGAGATCGGTGTCAAATCGACTCTGCGGCGCGACTTCGATGTGTCACTCACGCTCAATGCGCTGAAAGAGCGAGGCGATATCGTCGCCAAATTCGCCTACGCGAATTGGGGCCGTCAGGAAGGCGCCACACGCCAGATGGCTGAGAACGCCGTCCAAATGGTGCAACGCATCCCGTCGCCCCGCGGCGACAAGAACGGCGCAGACATAAATTTGGCCCTCGACGCCCTCGAGATGGCGTTCACGCACGCGCATGTGAATGCCTTCGCCATTGTCAGCGGCGACAGCGATTTCATTCCGCTGGTTAACAAGCTGAAAGAGTATGGCAAAACTGTTTTTGTTCTGGGCGGCAAGGCATTTACCAGCACCATCCTGCAGCAAAACTGCCATGAATTTGTCAGCTATGAGTCATTGCTCGAGGATGGAGACCGCATCGTACCGCAACCCCTGCCCGAGCGTCGCGACCGGCCCGAGCGAGGCGACCGTCCCGAGCGGAAAGACAAGCGCGATCGTGGGCAACGGCCCGCGCCCCTCGATCTCGCGCAGGCTGTCCCGCTCGTCGAGCGCGCGTTACAGGTGCTCGAACGCCGTGCCGTTCAGCCTCAGCTCGGCCTGTTAAAAAGCACCATGCTGCAGCTCGATCCGGCGTTTAGCGAACGTGCATATGGCGCAGGAAGTTTTTCGGAATTCGTCGACAAGCTCAAAAAGGCGGAATTCATCAATGTCAGCGGCTCCGGCGGGCGCTATATCATCGAACGCCGCGGCGGTCCCGCGCACGAAAAGGTCGCTCCCAAACCCGAGGAAGCCCTACCCTTGCTTCGCGACGTCCTGGAAACCCACCGCATGGAGCTCGAAAATGGCGCTTCCGCCGAAGAGCTGGAACAATGGATGCAAGCCGAGCATCCCGAATTCAGCCTTACCAAGTACGGTTTCCAACAGTTCAGCGAGTTTCTAAATTACGCTCAGGACAAGACCGTGGTTAGAACCGAACTGGACGAGGAACGCGGCTTAATCGTTCACCTGGGCGCAGAGTTCTACCCGCCCGCGCTGCCCGAACCCGCGCCCGAAGCCATCATCGAAGAGGAGGACGAGCCGCAACCCATCGTCGAAGGCCAGCCCACCATCTTCGAGCCGAATCCGCCCCCGCCCAAGCCGAAAAAGACCCCTGCTCGCAAACGGGCTCCATCCGGCGCCGGTGCATCCCGCCGCCCGCGTAAGCGCAAACCGGAATAGTCGCGAACAGAACCGGACGCAAAGGAGCGGTTACTCGGCCGTAATCGAAGCTGTAATGAACGTTTGACCAGACCCAGGTACACATAGCACGGATACTCCGAGAAACACCCCGGAAGTCTCTCATGCTGTCTGTTCGTTCCCTTTATCGCAGCGCCTCGAGCAGCTCTCTTTTCACCGGCCAGCTTCCCGACAACCTGTTTCCCACAGCCTGAAATCTTCCGGAAACGAACAAGCCCGAAAGATTCGATGCGCTCGCCTGTTCGTGTTCACGCGCAAGCTCCAATTGGAACAGCTTCGTCTGAATCTCTAACTGTCTTCGCGCCGTGTCCGCAGCCGCTTGGTTCGGAAACTCTGCGTTTACGTGCACTTCGAATGTCGCGTCAGCAGACTCACCCCGATCGAGAGCAAGCGTCACGGTATCGGCCGATTGCAGCGTGATTGTCAGTATGCGTGCCGGCAAAGGCAGATTAACCGGGTTTTCGAGGAGCGAACGCGACAGTTTCACCCAAACCGGCTGAGCCGGTATCTGCTCGGAAGGCATACCGCGGCGGCGTACCAGCATTGTCGCTGCGGATGGATCCTCGCTGAGCGCGAGCCCAAGCACATCGGGTTGAATTTCGACGACCGAAGCACTATATTCACGTTTACTTGCTGGCAACTTACAGTAATGCGCCGTGCAGCTGCCGCCGTGATCGGCGGCGTACTGCCGGATGTCGCTCCAATGAAACCGGCCACGCACAACAACAAACATCTGCTTCGATTCCACACTGCCGGCAATCGCGTCCGCATCCCTCGCATAATCGAACCCCGTTTCATGCACGAATCGACTGTAATCCATCTCTTCAACCCGTTTGGGGTCCGAAAGCAGCGACAGTAGATTTGCCCTGCGCAAGACAGCGACATCCACAAAAAATTTCGTACCGCGAGGAGGAAGTAACGCCACCATTTGCGCGTTCGACCGCACGAACCGGCGTCGGTAACGGTCGACGCCAAACACCGATACTGCAACCAAAGCGCCGATCAGCGTGAACAAGAGCCACGGCTTCGGGCGAATTTGTGTCAATTAGCCGCCGCTTAAGCGCTTGCCAGCGCGGGCACGCGCGATTCCTTCCACAGGCGGAAGTATGGTTTCAACTCGTCCATCATGGCCGCGAACTGGTTCAGCGTCAACGATTGTGCACCATCGCTGATCGCCTTTTCCGGGCAGGGATGCACTTCGACAATCAGACCGTCGGCGCCAATTGCGACCCCCGCTTTCGACAGCGCCGGCACCAGGCTGCGCTTCCCGGTCGCATGGCTCGGGTCCAAAATCACAGGTAGATGCGATAGCTCGTTCAATACCGCGATCGCCGTGATGTCGCACGTATTACGAGTTTCCGTTTCGAACGTCCGAATGCCGCGCTCGCACAGGATTACGTTCGGATTACCATGCGCCACAATGTACTCGGCTGACATGAGTAACTCCTTGATCGTCGAACTTAAGCCACGCTTCAACATTACCGGCTTATCTGCTTTGCCTAGCGCTTTCAGTAACGCGAAGTTCTGCATGTTGCGAGCGCCAATCTGCAGAATGTCGGCGTACTCAGCGACCATCTCGACATCTCTGTCGCTCATTACTTCCGTGATAATTCCAAGCCCAGTCTCGTTTTTAGCCCGCCGCAGCAGCTTTAATCCCTCAACTTCCATGCCCTGGAAGTCATACGGCGAGGTTCGAGGTTTGAAGGCGCCGCCTCGCAGAAAGTGTGCGCCGTGTCCCGCGACAAACTGGGCCGTCTCTACAATCTGCTTCTCGCTTTCCACCGAGCACGGCCCCGCCATGACGATGAACTCATCTCCGCCAATATCGACCCCATTCGCGCCTATCTGTGACTTAGTCTTCCGAAACTCTCGACTTACAAACTTATACGGAGCCGAGATACGCACTGCTTTCTCGACCTGAGGCATCGCCTCGAGCGACTCGAGACACGCTGTCACGTCTCCCACGCCGACGACGCCGATGACGACCCGTTCTTCTCCCTCGATCGAGTGGACTTTGTAACCGAACTCTCGTATGCGAGCGCATACCCCCTCTATCTCGGCCTTTGTCGCATGAAGCTTCATCGAGACGATCATGTGTTCCTCACTGGCGCAAGGGGCGCGCTGCCCGACAAGCAACCAAACTCTTTTGTTGTTTCGGCGGGGCGCTTGACCCCGCGCCCGTTTTGCGCGCTTGCTTAGTAGTAATGAACCAAAAGTATGACACATTCCGCCGGCGTAAGTCCGTTGTGCTGAAAGGCATTCGGAACGCACTCACGGCGTAACGTTTTCAGACGTTTCCGACGGCACTGCAACACCACGCATAAGTGGTAAAATTACTCCGTGATGCGGGTTCTGATACTCCTCCTTTTGGGAGCCGCGTCCGTCCTGTTACAAGCGAATCCACAGGCAAAAACAAAGTCTCAGCCCGCCCCCTCGGGCACTAAGCGACGGTCCGTACGCAGCCGCGTTCGGCGGCAAGCCGCGCCTGTATATCAACTCCATCCCGATCCGGAACGTTACCAGGAGATCCAGAGAGCGCTGGCAGACCGGGGCTATTTTCATGGTGAAGTAAATGGCATCTGGGGCGATGATTCGGTCGATGCTCTGAAGCGCTTCCAGGCTGACCAGAAGCTCGAGCCCGACGGCAAGATCACCGCCCTCAGCTTAATCGGCCTCGGCCTTGGCCCAAAGCACGAGGCCACTACCGCTTTACCCCTAAGCGGTAGCACCGCCGCACCTGCATCCGCACCGGCTGCATCAACTCCGAATTCTACGGCGCCCACTCCCGGAGCGCCTCCTATCGAATAGGCCAAAACAGGAGATCACTACGTGATCATCGGCGTACCCCGAGAAATCAAAGACCACGAGACTCGCGTCGGCTGTGTCCCGAGCATGGTCACCACACTGCTCGAGCGTGGGCATAGAGTGCTGGTTGAGACACAGGCTGGCATCGGAAGTTCCATCCCTGACAAGGACTACCTAGAAGCCGGCGCGAAGATTCTTCCGACCGCTGCTGAGGTTTGGAGAAGCTCTGACCTCATTGTGAAAGTGAAAGAGCCGCAACCCTCTGAGTTTGGATTCTTTCGACCTGGTCTGATCCTTTTCACTTACCTTCACCTCGCTCCGGAG
>JAFAQG010000974.1 GCA_019246575.1 Acidobacteriaceae bacterium | reverse complement strand
AGAATGGGTAGTCCCATTGCCATAGCTTCGAATATCTTAGATGGAATAACCGTTTCGAAGAGTGGGGTGTTCTTCAAGTGAACGAGCGACACATCGCAGAGACTCCAGTACCGCGGCATTTCGCTCTTTGGTTGCGGCGGGATGAAGATGACATTGCGAAGTTCCATCTCCGCAGCTCGCGCTACTAAGCAGTCACGATCGGCGCCGGGACCAACGAAGAGGAAGCGCACGGTTGGATCTGTGACCTTTGCGGCAGCTTTCAGCACGTTGTCGAGCGCGTGAGCCATTCCAAGAGTTCCGATGTACCCGATAACAAAACAGCCCTCTAGATCCCATTTGCGAGCGAGTTCCGCATCGCGAGCGCACGGGGTATAGCGCTGAAGATCGGCCCCGTTTCGCACGACGTCGAGCTTCTCGTCAGGCACGTTGCGACGCTTGAGGTTTTCGCGAAACGCGTGTGTCAGCAATACAACGCGTTTAGCTCTCGCATACAGAGCGAGTTCGATGCGCTCGAGCACGCGAATGATCGGGCTTTGTTTCATCGCACCTACGGCAACGATGGAATCCGGCCATAGATCGGAAACTTCCATGACAAACGGAACGCGCTTAAAGATGGACAGCACGCACCCGGAAATGGCGGCAAAAAATTGAGGAGAGGTAGCAGCCACAACGTCCGGCTTGCGCTGAATCAGACCGACTGCAAACGAGGTCAGCATGAACGAAATGAAGTCGAGCGTGCGGATTACCGTGCCCGAGTTACTTGCAATCAGCGACTTGGTTCTAACAACTCGAATTCCGGACATCTCCTCGACGTAATACCAGGAGTTCTTGTAACCTTGATACACCGATCCCTCAGGAAAATTCGGCGCGCAGGTAATTACGGTTACTTGATGGCCCCAACGCGCCCAATAACAAGCACGTTCATATACGCGAGATGCCTGCGCGTTCTTTTCAGGAGGGAAGTTATCCGCAACAAATAAGATCTTCATTGTGAGAAACAGCGGGTTTGTCGAAGGAGCGATGTTCAGCTTCGTGAAGCCGGTTGAGACTTATGCGTGTGGTAAACGAGACACCAGCCGACGTATCGAGGAACGCGGTTCCCTGGACCGTTTGATTCGGTAGCTGCTCGTCGAAACGCGGGTAGTATTCGGTGTCGTTCAGGACGCTTTGAAGCTTTGAATCGAGGACAATGCACTCAGGGTCGATGCCCGGGTGAAGATGGAAAAAAATCTCGATCGAGTGCGAACCCGGTCCGTGGACTGAATCAGTTAGTACGACTTCGTCCGGGCGTAATTCGATTCGGCGGCGATGAAGGCACGGCTGATAGCCGCTATGGGAAGCTTCTGCCCAGCTGCAATGGTCGGTTCTCACGTCGAATGGCACAGCTCTCGCGCCGACGCGGAATGCAGCCCAGACCTCCGAAGAGTCGGAATGATCGATCCGCAGCGTGTTATGCGCCGCAGTGCCTCGCTGTTGGCCTCGTAGCGAATTGTTTTCGTAAGTAGAGGTACCGGAGTTGACAAGAATTCGTCGTCCGCGATGCGAGAGTTCGAAGGACAGCGTGTCGGCATGAGTGTGGCCGGGTTGGTAGTCTGGGCCGACTGGCGCGGCATCGAAGAGAAGTACAGTCTCGGCGTTGCCCAAGCGCACATACCCGGATTCGCCGAGCGGGACACAAAGGGGCTGAATTCCCAGCTCCGTCGCGTAGTTGCTAAGCAACACGGCTGCCGGCGCAACGCCGAATGCCGCATCGTTGAAGAACGAAATCTCGCCGTCGGGATGCGTCATGTTTGCGTGCCACGAAAGCATGCGGGCAATAACGGACGACCAGTCGGGAATGATCGGGCCGTACGAACGCCTGAGGTTCATGAGGTCGAGCAGATCTTCGAGGATGAGCGCGTGATACATGGGGCTGCGCTCATAATGGCCGCCGTCAGACAAAATCTGCTCGTCGATTTCTTTGGTCAGGATGCGAACGCCGCGCCGTAGCCAGTTGTTGTTCTTGAAGAAACAACCAGCGGCAGTTAGAGCCACAGCATTTACGAACAGGTGATTGGCTAAGAGATGGAATTCGAGTGTGCGCGCCAGATAGTCTGCCTGGGTGGCGAGACTTGCGGTGATCGAAGCAGGCGGATTTTCAAAGGCCTTGATCCAGTTCAGGATGCGGCGCGAGAGCGGATAGGGTTCCCATCCGGGGCCGGTGGCAGGTGGATTGTCCGCAATCCACTCGAGGGCCTGTTTCTCCGAGAGGCCGTGCTGGTAATGCAGCGTGTAGCTTCGCAAGCGGCTCGGTGTGAGCAACGGCGAAGGCTGAAACGGCGGTACCGGTGCGAGAGGGCAAAGGCGAGGACGCACTAAGGCGCGAACTGCACGTGGGCGAGGCTTCAAAACACGGCGCGTCACACGGTTCGATATCTGAACTGGCCTTAGATGCCGTACCGTTCGAAAGACTCGTCCTAGGTTCATCGCGTTTACGGAGCGACGGGATTGCCCCGCAACTTGCCCCATAAACGTGTGTGGGATATAGGCGTGTTTTCTCAGCCCAGGTCTCGCTTGTGGTGAGAGAACTAGATTCGGTCACTACTAGAACAATGTGGATAGCTCGACTGAAAGGTTCTCCGCCCTGGCGTTCCGGCACGCGGCAACTCGCTACTGGTCCACATCGTGGGGGAAGAGAGCGTTCGACATTACTTGTTCTTCGATCATGCTGGTCGGGGCAGCGCCGGTGATGTTGTTGACGGCCGCAGCTGTGAAACTGTCTTCAAACGGCCCTGTTCTCTTTCGGCAAACAAGAATGGGAGAAGGCGAACGTCCATTCACAATCTTGAAGTTTCGGACCATGCGTTGGGAGGGAGCCAACGCAGGGCCGTCGGTAACGAAACACGGGGATTCCCGGCTGACACGTATAGGCGCAATACTTCGGAAAACGAAGCTGGATGAGCTACCGCAGCTCATCAACGTTTTGCGCGGTGACATGTCGTTGGTGGGGCCCCGACCGAAGGTGCCGCAGCACCAGACTCACCGGCTGAACGTAAAGCCGGGCATCACGGGCGCAGCGTCTTTGGCCTTCAGGAACGAAGAACAATTGCTGCAGCATCTGCCCGAACACGACCTTGAGAATTATCAGATCAGTGTTCTTATGCCATTAAAGCGGCAGCTCGACGAGCAGTACGCGCGAACGGCAACGCTTTCGAGCGATATTGCTTTAATGATCCGAACTGCTGTTCGCCGAAACACGAAGAGCGAGGTCGAGATCGTAAGCCGGATGCAGAGCTCATTGCTATCGCTCAATGCAGCACTTACCGATAACGCGTCGCCCGTACCGGTCGAGGCGGAAGTCTACGAGACAGCGGCGTAAGTAAATCGATTCACGAAACACACGGGGCGGCACGTTGTTACGCGCCGCCCCTTTATGTTCAGTTGTTTTGGAAACCAGTTTAGGACGCGAGCGCAGGCTCTTCGACAACTTCGCCTTGCTCACACGCCCAGCAATCGACGAGCTCGCTGACGATTCTCTCGGCTGCGCGACCATCCCAGCCGGGGATTTCCTGACCGCCCTTATAGTCGCCTTCGAGGACCCGGCGAACGAGTCTCTCGGCATAGAAAAAGTCGGTATC
>JAFAQG010000862.1 GCA_019246575.1 Acidobacteriaceae bacterium | reverse complement strand
TCAGCGCTTCTCGAATTTCGCTATCGGTAACGGTAACTGTGCGCGGCAACCCGCTGATCAGATCGCGGCCGCGTACGTCGAAGCTCAACGACGAATCGAGCGGGTCTGCCGAACCAAGCTCCATCTTGATCGTCTCCGCGGTTCGCTCGCCGATGAGGAGGCCATGCTGTTTTTTGAGGTGCTCAATGATGGCATCGTCCATCTCGTTACCCCCGATGCGTACGGATCGCGAATACACGACGCCTGAGAGGGAAAGCAGCGCGATATCGCATGTGCCGCCGCCGATATCGACGATCATGTTGCCGCAGGGCTCTTCAATGGGGAGCCCGGCTCCGATCGCTGCCACGAGCGGCTGCTCGACGACAAACACCTCGCTTGCTTTGGCGCGATAAGCGGCATCGAGAACGGCGCGTTTTTCCACCTCGGTGATTCCGCTCGGAACCCCGATCACCACGCGAGGACGGATCAGGCGCTTGCGCCGGTGCGCCTTCTGGATGAAGTGACTCAACATGCGCTCGGCGAGCTTGAAATCGGCGATGACGCCATCTCGCACGGGTCGGATCGCGACCAAATCTCGGGGTGTGCGGCCGAGCATCCTTTTGGCTTCGATGCCGACGGCTTCGACCTCTCCGGTCGCGGTATTCACGGCGACTACGGACGGCTCATTGACGACAATTCCCTTGTCTTTTACGTAGATGAGGGTGTTTGCTGTTCCAAGATCCACGGCTACGTCGGATGGGAACAGGTGGAAGAAAGAGCGCGTCTTCATAGTCAGCTAATGGGAGGGCACTATTCACCAATGAAGTCGGGGCCGGCCGGAGATTTCTCAGGATTTGCGCGGCTTTTTGAAAATTACGAGCCGAGATAGCCGAACGGGCCAGTTGCAACGGGTTTCCTCGCGCCCGGTGGGGCGGCAATCCGGACGGTTGGCGAGATCAGCAGCTACGCCTTCGGATGCGCTCGGTCGTACACGGCTTGCAAGTCCTGGAGCGAGACTTGCGTGTATTTCTGTGTGGTCGAGAGCCGGGCGTGACCGAGCAATTCCTGAATAACGCGCAAATCCGCGCCGTCGCTCAACAGATGCGTCGCATAGGCATGACGAAAGCTGTGCGGGTGAACGGTAGAATCGCCTGTCACCAGGAGAGCGTAGGTTTTGACGAGCCGGCGTACTTCGCGATCGCCGAGCCGGCGGCTGCGGGCGGCGATGAAGAGCGCACGTTGGCTCGGATGCGCCGAGCGAGTCGTGAGATATCGCTCGATGGCCGCAATGGCCCGATCTGTCAGCGGCACCTGGCGCTCCTTGTTACCTTTGCCGCGGACACGCAACCAGCCTTCACCGAGATCGATATCGTCGAGGTTGATGCCGACAAGCTCGCTGACTCGGATGCCGGACCCATATAGGAGTTCCAGAAGCGCGATATCGCGCTCCTTGGAAGGCATCTCGACAATGGTTCCTTCCTCGACCGCGTCCAACAAGTTGTTGGTCTTCTCCGCGCTCATAACATCCGGCAGCCGCTGCTTGGTTTTCGGGGTGCGGAGCCGGGAGGCGGGATTGCTTTTAACGATGCGTTCCTCGAGCAGAAACTTGAACAGCCCGCGCACAGCCGCGACTTTGCGCCGCACCGTGACAGGGTCGAGACGCTGATCGTATAAACTCGCCAGCCACTCGCGTAACAGGGCGAGCTCTAACTCCTCGATGAGGGGAGCCGTCTCGCCGGGCGGCTCGAAGTAGGTTGCGAACTGGTCGAGATCGCACCGGTAGTTCCGAACTGTGTGGTGCGATGCGCCGCGCCGTCCGAGCTCAGACAGATACTTCGCAACAGATTCGCGGATGGTGGGCATCGAGAAATTGGCTCATGGCTTGTTCCGCACGCCTGCAGACTTCCGCGTGACGCGCTTTCCTGTCGTGACGCCACTTGCGTCGTATTTCTTCGTCGAGTGCCGGCAGCAGATCGAAGGTGATGTTCGCCGGCTGAAAGTTCGCGGGATCGGCGTGCGCGATGTAATGGCACAGGCTGCCCAGTGCGGTCTCGCGAGGAAATACATCCGGCTCGCGGCCATAGGCGAGCGCGGCCGCATTCCGTCCCGCGATTAACCCGGTCGCGATCGATTCCGCGTAGCCTTCCACCCCAGAGATTTGTCCGGCAAAAATAATGCGCGGATCGCTTTTGAGCTGCAGCGTCGGCTTGAGCAGCGCGGGCGAGTTGATGTAAGTATTGCGGTGCATCTGCCCGAAGCGCACGAACTCCGCGTCTTGAAGGCCCGGAATCATACGGAAGACTCGCGCCTGGTCGCCGAATTTCATGTGGTTCTGAAACCCGACCAGGTTATAGCTATCGGCGCGCAGATTCTCTTGCCGCAACTGCACAACTGCATATGGCCAGCGGCCGGTTCGCGGATCGTCCAAGCCCGCCGCCTTCATCGGCCCGAAGCGAAGCGTGTCGCGCCCACGCCGCGCAATTTCTTCTATCGGAAGACAGCCTTCGAAATACGGCGTATGGTCGTCAGGTATGTGCGGCTCGTAGAACTGGGCTTCGAGTAGCGCGTCAACAAAGGCATAATACTCCTCGTTACTAAACGGGCAGTTGACGTAGTCCTCGGTCCCGTCGAGCGATTTCCCATATCGCGAGGCGCGGAACGCGATGCTCATGTCAATTGAATCCGCGGCAACAATCGGACTGATGCTGTCGTAGAAGTATAATCTTTCGACGCCGGTAAGTCGTCCGATGTCCTGGGCCAATGCTTCACTGGTGAGCGGCCCCGTTGCGACGATCACGATGCCGTCGT
Source organism: Acidobacteriaceae bacterium (assembly GCA_019246575.1). The sequence continues at coordinate 1,698 of JAFAQG010000862.1, read as the reverse complement.
CGGGAATTCCGGTGACTTCGCCGCGCACGACGTCGATCCGACGATGCGCTTCGATGCGAGCGGTGATTTCGTTGGAGAATAGATCGCGGTCAACGGTGAGCGCGTGCCCGCCGGGAACGCGCGCGCGTTCGGCTGCCCGCATTAGCATGGAATCGAGCCGCCGCATCTCTTGTTTGAGAAGCCAGGGCGCGGAGTGTAGCTGTTCGGTCTTCAGGGAATTGCTGCAAACGAGTTCGCCGAACGAATCGGTTTTGTGCGCGGCGCTGCGTTTATGCGGGCGCATCTCGTACAGCAAGACGCGGACGCCGGCTTCGGCGGCCTGAAATGCGGCTTCGCAGCCGGCCAGCCCCGCGCCGACAATGTGGACGTAACTCAAACCTTCATGGTAATTGGAGCAGCCGCTACGCCGCTGCGTGTGAGGTTTCTTCCTGCAGGAGCGCAAGCAATCCGGCCGTTACCTCGTTGAAGACCTTCCGCCGGCGATGCACGATCCGAACCGGGCGGTAGAGCTCGGGCGGATTCAGCCGCAGCGCGAGTAAGCGCCCCTGAGCAATATCGTCGTTCATCACACGCCGCGGCATAATGCTGATACCCGCGTCGTGGGCGACTGCTTCTTTGATCATCTGCAAATTGTCGAAGCGCAGCGTCGTTTCCACGCTGACCTTGTGATCGCGAAAGTAGCGCTCGATGTGATCCTGAATGGGTAGATCGTCGTCAAACCCGATGAACAATTCGCCATCGAGGGCCGATGGCGCCACGGTCTCCCGCCCAGCGAGCCGATGTGCCGGCGCGACGGCAACTACCATTTCCTCGTTGCGCCACGGTAGCGCGACTACATCGCGCGATGATTCCGCATAGCTCACGAGGCCGAGATCCGCTTCATCTCGCTCGACCGCATCATAAACACGTTCCGGCCTGAGATACGAAATCTGCAGTTCTGCGTCGGGAAACCGGGCGCCGAAACGTGCTTCGATGTCGGCCATCTCCGATAGCCCGACGGAGTAGATGGCAGCAAGTCGGACGGTCCCGGTCACCTCTTTATTGAGGCGGTCGAGGGAAGCCTGAAATTCATCGCGGCGGCGCAGCACATCACGGCAGTATTCGACGAACAATTTGCCCGCCGGGGTGACGGTAAGCGGCCGTGTGCGGCGATCGAACAGCGGTGTCCCCAGTTCCTTCTCAAGGTCTTGAATCTGCTGGCTTGCGGCCGATTGGCTGATACCATTCAGCCGGGCGCCTTTGCTGACACTACGATGGTGGGCCACATCACGAATCAGACGGAGATTCTCGAGGGTCACGCAGCTTTACGGTAACATAAGCAACGCTAATTGTAAACACGCCCACTTTCGGTTTGACGAATAGTGCATAGATGGATATACTAACTTTATCCCCGTCGATACCTCGAGGGAGGTGCAGTGTACTCAGACGCCGCAGCGAACCAATTGCCGAGCCCACAGGGTCTGTACGAGCCAAGTAACGAGCACGACGCGTGCGGCATAGGTTTCGTTGTGAACATCAAAGGCGAGCCTTCGCACGACATTGTGTTGAAAGGTCTGCAAATTCTGGTCAACCTCGCGCACCGAGGCGCCTGCGGCTGCGATGCGGAGACCGGGGACGGGGCGGGAGTTCTGCTCCAAATTCCACACGAATTTTTCGCCAAAGCGACGAGCGAGCTCGGGTTCTTCTTACCTGCACGGG
>JAFAQG010000810.1 GCA_019246575.1 Acidobacteriaceae bacterium | reverse complement strand
CAGGATAAAGTCCGCGTCGTAATATCCGCCTTCGCCCGCTTTTAGCGGAGTGAGCGCGCCTTGTTCGCGCTGCAGCCGGAGGCGCATCTGCCGGAGGTCTTGCTTGGAGCGCCCGCTTTGGCCCCAGCGCCGCCAGTCGACCTGTTGCAGTTGCGTGAGGAACGAAGTGGCGCGATCCAGATCGCCTGCTACGCCGCGGGCCTTCATGTAGGCGATGCCCTCCCAGGCCTCGGCGTGATTCGCGAAGTACTCGACGTATTTCGATTCGGTTTGAACCAGACTTCCCTCGCGACCGTTCGGCCGCAAACGCGTGTCGAGCGACAGAATGGGCCCGTCCCCCGCATACGCGGTCAAGGTCTGGATCATGTGTTCCGCGACGCGTGTCCAGAACTGGTGGCGGATGCTCTCGGAATCGGGAATGATGAACAGCAGATCGGCGTCGGAACCAAGGTCGAACTCGCGCATACCCAGCCGTCCGAGCGCGACAACCATCATTTGATCCTCTGGGTCTTGGAACGGCTTGGCGGGAGTGACGTGCGCATACGCGTGGCTCAAAGCCTGATCGAGAGCAATCCGATAGGCGCGTGCGATCAGGAACTCTGCCAGCCCCGAGGTGCGATCGAGCGTTTGGAAAACGGATTCGGGTACGCAGATGCTGCCCACGAGAATGCGGAACATCTCGCGGCGGAAAAAACGCCGCAGGCCGTCGATGTCATTCAGCGGTGCCGCGAGAGCTTCGAACGCCGGGCGCAGCGAAGGATTACTTGCAACGCGCCGGATTTCGTGGAGGAGCTCAGGTTCGCGGATCAGGCGTTCGGAGAGGAATGGACTTACTTCGAAGATCTGAAGCGCATATTCGGCTACGCCGGGATGCGAATCAAGCAGACGGAGGTACTCGTTGTGCTTGGATGCGTTTTCGACAAAGGAGGCCAGGCCCCGCTCACCGCGCCGCACGCCGCGAGTACCAAGTAAAGCGGCGAATGTTGGTGCGAAACTTTCGATCTCCTGAAGCAGGGAGTCAGGAATATTTGCGGACGGCCGATCCTCAATGAGATCTTGCGGCGCCGGAGTCATAGGGACGGCGGAGACACTCGGCGTATAGTAGAGCGGCCGCTGCGCGTGCACAATGCGATCGTAGATGACCTGGACATTCTCGAGATGCTGGTTGACATGCTGCAGCAGCTGCGCGGAAGTACTTATCTGAGAACTGTCGCCGTCCTGTCGCACAGGCATGCGCCGCGCAATACGCTCCAGTTCGAGCGGGTCGGAAGGAAGAGCGTGAGTCTGGCGGTCATCTTCGAATTGAAGACGGTGCTCCAGATTGCGCAAGAATTCGTAAGCTTCGACCAGGCGAACGTGCTCGCTTTCGGACAACAGATCTTTGTCGAGCAAACTCGATAACGCAAACAAAGTCCCGCCGTGCCGGACAGAAGAATCGCGTCCGCCGTGCAGCCGCTGCAGGCACTGCGCCAGGAACTCGATATCCCGGATGCCGCCGGGCGCGAGTTTCACGTCGAGCTGATCCTTTCGCAATCGCTTGCGCGCCAGCTTCTCGCCGATTCTTTCGCGAGTAGCCGACATGGTCTCGATCGTCGAGAAATCGAGACTTGTCGAGTATATCGAGGGCTCGACAAAATCGAGCAGTTCCCGCCCCAGCGCTTCGTCGCCGGCGGCAACGCGCGCCTTGATTAGCATTTGCAGCTCCCAATCGCGCGCGCGCCTTGCGTAGTACTCTCTTGCGCCGTCGAGTGAAATGCAGACCTCGCCGAGGCTGCCTTCGGGGCGAAGTCTCAGATCGATGCGGTAGCAGACACCGGCGGGAGTGTAAGTGGAAAGCAGCTCGGTGAGCTGGTTGGCGACCTTCTTGAAAAACTCTTTGTTGCTGATCGGATGCGGGCCTGAAGTCTCGCCGTTCCCGCTATACAGGAACATCAGATCGATATCGGAGCTATAGTTCAGCTCACGGCCGCCGAGTTTGCCGAGCGCCAACACGGCAAACGCAGCCGGTCGAGTTTCGCCCGAACGAGCGTGCGTCAGAGGAGAACCATAGCGCGCCGTGAGCTCCACAGTAACCGTTCGCAGAGCGCAATCGAGAATCGCATCAGCCACATCGGAGATTTCACCGGTTAATTCCGATACGGATGCAATGCCGAGCCCGTCGCGGAGAACGATCCGAAGCAGCTGCTTGCGCCGGAAGAGCGCCAGGTCGAGTGCCGTGAGAGTATGCGCATCCTGAATGGCGAGCGCGGAAAGCTGCGCTTTATAACCCTGCGACGTAAACGGACGGGACATGTCGCGAATGTCGAAGATCCAATCGGGATGGCGCAGCAATTCTTCGGAAAGAAAACGGCTGATCGCGAAGATGGTTGCGAGCCATTCGAGGCGTTCCGGGTCGGAACGGAGGCGGTCGCGGCAATCGGGATTACGCGCGCTGAACTCGGCGAAATAGCGGGCGACGCGCTCCGGATTGCTCGAAGAGCTGATGAGCGTACCGATTCGATGATCGAGTTTCTGCGCTTCTACTGTTGTGTTGGAGCTTTGAGCGGAGATCGATGCGCGCGTTGCTTCTTCTACTTGGGGCGGCATAGTCCGCATCGGCGACGCCTCCTCGCTCGACCGCCGACCCGCTGCTTCCGATTGCGCAAGCAGGGCCGGCAATGCGTTCGAAAAGCCGCCTAGACCACGTGGTCTGTCAACTCGATTATATCGTTCGCCGTGATGGTCCCAGGCGCTAGCACGGCAGCATAGAAGCCGCTCTCACCCCATCTCGG
>JAFAQG010000168.1 GCA_019246575.1 Acidobacteriaceae bacterium | reverse complement strand
AGAAACCGCAGGCTGCTGCGCTGCGGCCACGAGTACTGCGTTAGCCGCGATGAACCGTACAAACGTGCGGGATACTCCACACATACACAACACCTCCATACCTGCTATAAGTGCTCGAACTGCTATTTCGTATTTGCATCCGCAAGGCCGCCATTTGGCATGAAATCGTTCGAACCCAGTACCGCCTTTAAATCTGTTAGGGAGCGTATGGCTACTCGACCGCCATTCACAAAAACCGAAGGAGTGCTTCGGACGCCCATATCCATCGCCAATTGCTCGTCATCACGCAAGAAGGATTTAACCTGGTCTCCGCCTTTGCAAGCCGCAACGGCCTTGGTATCGATACCTTCCTCATGAGACAAGAAGTCCATGACTTTGCCGGAAATGTTCTCTTTCGATAACTCGCTTTGCCGGTCGAAAAGAAAGTCGTGCAACTTCCAAAACGCCGCTTTGTTCTGAAGCGCGACACACTCGCTCAGTTCTGCCGCGTCCTGGGCCCACGGATGAATATTCAAAGGCAGTTGGCGATAGATCACGCGTGCGGAGGCGCGCTCGTCAGCAGTCAGTTGGCGCATCAACTCGGCAAACTCCTTACAATACGGACACTGAAAATCCGAAAACACAGTAAGTTGCACACGCGCGTCGGCCGGTCCCGAAGTCAACAGCGCGTCTTTGGACAAACGATTTGCGACATCTTCCTCTTGGCGGCGCCGCGTCACAACTGGATCAACAGTCATATCCATGAAACCAGCCGCCAAGTGCTTCCGATCAGGGGCCAAATACAATGTGAGTAGCGGCGCTGGAACACTGGCGCGAAATTCCAGCTTCCTGTAACAAGCCGGGTCGGTGCTGTCGCTGTTGACGAGAGTCACCGTTGTATTGTTTGGGACGTTGTACCACTGCTTTACAAATGCTTCCAGTGCGACCTTCTCATCCGGAGTTACCGTGCGGCATTGCTCGCCTCGCATTTGCCCTATGATGACGGCCGCTAAAGCCGCGATATGCACACTAATTTTCAAAACGCCTATCCGTATGAGGTATCTGTTTATGTTTCGCACGAGTAATACGCCTTACTGATCACTGAAAACAGCGTGTGTTCCGAGGTAGTTAGGTTAGGCAGCCCCACGCAGCTACTTTTTTCTGTCATAGGATATCTTCGAGAGTACTCCCGCCCCCCTCCGGGAAGGTCAAGAGCTAACTTGACGCCTTGTGAAAAAATAGTACTATTCGATTCAGCTTACGATTCGTGTAGTACTTACCGAGTGTCTCAATGGTTATCACCATCGCCGAAGATGACCAAGCGCGTGGATGAGCTTTGGAAGCGGGCAGGTCTCAACAGCAAGTAAGCATGGATCGCATTCCCTATCTGGCGACGGCTGCATCCGCCTCGTATTCCGGCCTGCGATTGCCCGTCTGCATCCTGCTGCACAACGTCCGCAGCATGTACAACGTCGGCGCATTCTTCCGGACCGCGGATGGCGCGGGAGTCGAGCGTTTGCTGCTGAGCGGCATCACGGCGCGGCCGCCGAAAAGTGCGATCAGCAAAACGGCGCTTGACGCGGAGCAGCGAGTTCGGTGGGAAGGCGTAGACGATGTATCGCATGCGGTCCGAGAGCTCAGATCGTGCGGCTACGAGATCGCCGCCATCGAGACCAGCACGCGCGCAGTCGACATTTTCGATTGGCGTCCGCATTTTCCCGTGTGCGTGCTGTTCGGCCATGAAGTGGAAGGAGTGTCGAACGATTTGCTCGAACTCTGCGATACGCACGTGCGCATCCCGATGCTCGGGGTGAAGCACTCGCTGAATGTCGCGAGCGCCGGGGCGGTCGTGATGTACGAGCTATTGAGGAAATACCGCGCGCTGCATAGCGCGACATTGATGAGAAGTCACCACACCGCTCTCGGATAGTGCTCCTGAATGTCCGAATCGGCAGAAAGCAGATACGACAGCCCGCCCGCTTTCGCCTGAGCCACAATTATCCGGTCGAACGGATCCCGTGTCCATTTTTCATTCAGCGCCCGGTCGGCGACCTCCGGGAACGGGAGCTCGCACACATGCACCGCAATCTCGCTTTTCAGCTTCAGGTAAATGTCGCGTGCAGGAATCAGCAGCCGCCTGATCTCGTAAAGATATTCCAGCTCGATCAACACCATTGGCGAGATCAGAAGACTGCTGTCTTGAACATATTTGGTCGCCGGTTTTGAAATCCGATCCAACTGCCCCTGAGCCAGCCATACCGCGACATTCGTGTCGAGGTACGTCGTCACAGCTCGGACCAGTCTTTCTCCCAGGCTGTTTGCATTTCGGCTTTCAATTCAGCCATATCCATTTCCGGATATTCCGGATTGACGATCTGGAGCGGAGTGATCCGGCCGAGCTTGTCGAGATCGGTCGGAACGACTTTAAAATGCCTGCCCTTGTGGACGAAGTTTAGATCCTCGCCTCTCGTAGTCGCCTCGATC
>JAFAQG010000054.1 GCA_019246575.1 Acidobacteriaceae bacterium | reverse complement strand
GGTCTCCGTAGTTATCGGCGACGATCGGCGGCGCTGGGGCCGTGATCTTCGGGACTTCCGGCAGTTTGGGATGCTGGATGGCAAATGTAGGCGCCGTAAACTGCTTCGGCGCTTGCGGAGGAGCAACGCCTCGAACCACCGGCTTGGGTTGATGCATTCCGCCGCCACCGCCGCCTTGCGCCTTCTGCGCCGCGGGAGGAAGCTTCGGCTTGTACGGAGGTACATAAACGACAGGACCCAGCGAGCGTTTCACGACGTTTTGCACCTGCGTGTGAAATACACCGAGCAGCAGTACAAGCGCGCCCGCGTGAACCAAAAGCGACACAATACCCGAACGCGTTTCGCCGCCGCGATACGCGCCCCAGATGCTGCCCACTTCCACCGGCTTCGAAGTCACTTCGAGAGGCGGCAATTTCGGCGGACGCACAAAGTCGCGAATGTTAGTGTACAGCGATCGGTACCAGGGCGCCTCGATGACGTTCATGTCGCCGAGCGTCGCGTCTTCAACCGGCTTTGAGGTTAGTTCAAGCGGCGGAAGCTTGGTCGGATGCAGTGTCTCGCGAATGCCGCGAATAATGGACTTATACCAGGGCTCCTCGAGGTCCGTTCCTACCAGGAGCCGGTCTAAATGGTCGTCGGATGGCGCAGTTTCCTGCTGCTCGATTGTTTCTTTATACAACTCGTCACTCGTCACGGCACACTCCGGCCCTACACCTCCGCGCGACTACCCTTGTGGACGTGATCCAAAAAGCCAAGGTTGCAACGAAGCTCTGCAAACCGGCTGATGACACCAGTTTACCATTGGATTCACAATCTTAGCGTCATCAGAAAGTTTTTGGATTCCTGCCAGATCTGGTCCAGTACGTCCGTGAGCTCGTGTCCGGATTCGAGCCGGACCAGTCGCGCGTTCGAATGAGCGCTTACGAACTCCGCTGAGTATTGAACGGGCACGGAAGCGTCATGGTTACCGTGGAAAATCAAAGCCGGTTGCGTGAAATCCGGAAAGGGCTCGAAACGACTCGCGTCTTCGATGAGCTCATATCCGATCGGCGCGCCGCGCCCGGTTGCATAGTGAAAGACATTCATCTTACCTCGTTCGCGCCATTCCGAAAGTTGATCTTCGCCCAGCGAAGACATCCATAGGTTATAGAACTGAAAGGCGGGCGCGAGCAAGATCAACCGCTCGACTTCCGAATGACGCGCGGCGTACAGGGCCGCGATATAGCCGCCGAGACTGGAACCGATGAGAGCCACCCGCTCGTTACGCGCAAAACGTGCAACAACTCGCAGCTGCCCGCTTATGGTCAGCGATTCGAAGTTCCCCTCATCGAGCGCGGGAACATCGACCTCGAATCCCAGACTGCGGAGATGCTCGGAAAAGAACGTCGCTTTCCGGGATTGTGGCCCGGACGCGAACCCGTGCAGATAAAGGATACGAAACTGACGAAATGACATCTACTACTAGACTGGCAGTAGAGTGAGGGCGCAGAGGCGATCGATTGGCGCGCCGCAACCGAATCGGCGTCCATCTCTCAATGATGTAGTTTAGGTGTTGAGCCGGGCAGCTTCGCCGGAGTGGTCAGATGTGTTTGCGTACAGGAGAACAATGAATGCCGGTAGCAGAAAAAGTAAAGCAAATCATCGTTGAACAACTGGGAGTTGACGAAAACCAAGTTGAACCGAGCGCATCCTTTGTCGACGACCTGGGTGCAGACTCGCTCGACATCGTAGAACTTGTCATGGCGTTCGAAGAAGCATTCGACCTCGATATCCCCGACGAAGATGCAGAGAAGATTAAGACTGTAAAGGACGCCATTGACTACATCGAGTCGAAGAAGAAATAGTTGACGCTCCACGATGCCGTCGTCCTCCCGAGGCGACAATGGCAAAAAACGAGGACGAGGTCTTGCCCCGTAGAGTAGTTGTCACCGGTGTCGGACTGTTGAGTTCTGTCGGAAACGGAACACACGAATGCTGGGCAGCGGTGCGCGGAGGCAGAAACGGCATTGGCCCGATTACCCAGTTCGATGCATCCGACTTCAACTGCCGCATCGCGGGCGAGGTAAAGAATTTCGATCCTCTCGATTACGTCGATAAAAAAGACGTAAAAAAAATGGGCCGGTTCATTCAGTTCGCCATGGCGGCATCGGAGTTCGCGGTGAAAGATGCCCAGCTCACAACCGAGACCGGCGATCCGGAGCGGCTCGGAGTCTATATAGGCAGCGGCATCGGCGGATTCGAAGTCATCGAGCGCGAGCACAAGATTTTGCTCGAGCGCGGACCAAGCCGCATCTCACCCTTCTTTATTCCGTCGTGCATCGTGAACCTGGCAAGCGGCTACGTTTCGATCAAATACAACGCGCAGGGGCCGAACTCGGCAACCGCTACGGCCTGTACGACGAGCGCTCACTCGATCGGCGATTCGTTCCGATTAATTCAGCACGGCGACGCCGATGTGATGATCTGCGGAGGCAGCGAGGCGTGCGTCACGCCCATGGGCATCGGCGGCTTTGCAGCCATGCGAGCTCTTTCCACACGTAACGACCACCCGGAGAAAGCGAGCCGCCCATGGGATCGCGAGCGCGACGGCTTCATCGTCGGAGAGGGTTCCGGAATCCTGATCTTGGAAGCATTCGAGCACGCCAAAAAACGGGATGCGCGAATTTTGGCCGAGATCGTCGGCTATGGTATGAGCGCAGATGCGCATCACATCACGTCTCCACCCGAGAACGGCGATGGCGGCTACCGCGTCATGCGGAATGCGATGCGCGATGCCTCCATCGAGCCGCTGCAGGTGCAGTACATCAATGCGCATGGCACGTCTACAGGGCTGGGCGATAAAGCCGAAACCTGCGCTATCAAACGCGCCTTCGGCGATCACGCCA
>JAFAQG010000308.1 GCA_019246575.1 Acidobacteriaceae bacterium | reverse complement strand
CAGGATAACGAGGAGCAAGCAAGATTCGAGCATATCCTCGAACCTCCTTTCTGCTTCGAGTGCAGGCCCCACTTCATCGGAGTGGGGCTTTGCCTTAGAGTGAAGCCGATGAAGCTTCCAGCAAACCAAACCTACACTCAAGCAGACCCCGTCATCTTATAAAAACTTTTCCGAGCTCCTTGTCGGCCCAGCTACAACGGTTAGATGCGTGTGCCCGTTACTTTCCCGCAGGGCCCGCAGCGACAGGATCCGCCGTAACTTCCGGGGGCGGGGAATTACCGACTGCACCCCAGACGTACGCCGTCAGCGATGGCGAATTGCAAAGTCCACGTTGCGTGCTTGGGTCTGAACAGAAATCGTTTTTAATCCGGTCTTCGTTCGGCCACGGCCAAAGCGGCACGGTTGTCAAGGTGTTGTAGTTGGGATCGCCGTAAAATGCGCCGTCTACTCCGTAGCGTGAAACAATGTTCGCGCCGTAGTCGGCTCCTTTATAGCCCGTACCTTTGAGCGCGGAGCCGTTCTCGATCCGCGTCAGATACTTCAATGACGGCACAGGCCCGTCGTGTGTCGGGTCTGTGTTCCGGCATCCCGGACTGCATTTCGCTGCGTTGACCGCCCCCTCGGTCGTCTTCGCCGCGTAAATGTCGGCGTAGCTCAAGGATTTCAATCCCGCCGCGCTGATGCCGTAGCGCCCGACGCCGGTGATGATCGCATTGCGTAGCTCGGTCTTTGCTCCGCCTTGGCCGAACGTTCTGCCGATATAAACGACATCGTTTTCGCGCGGCATGGTTTTGGAAAAAGTCGCATTTTCTACGGTCAAATCCGCCGGCGGGCAGTTGGAATCGCAATCCCCGATCTGGGCATCCATTGCGCCCGCATCTCCGCTGGCATTCCACGCAACGATGTTGCGGTAGATAAACGCCGGATTGAGGACACCGGGGACGGAGTCCATTTCGGCGTAAAATCCGCCAATCTTCGAGTTGAGCGAAATCGACCCCAGCCACTCATTCCGTCCGAACGGGTGCCCGGGCAGATGGCCGTCTGCGTTGGTGTGCCAGGCGGTACAGAAATCCGCCGCGCCGAGAAATCCCTTTGGTCCTACCGTGCTGTCGAGAACGATGACGTTTTGCCACGAAACGTCGCTGCTGTTATAGGTGACCACTCCTCCTGTGTAATTGCCGCTGTTATTGCCGCAGCCGAGCGAGGAGGAATCGCATCCGTCTTGCCGGCCGACAAATCGTCGGATAACGACGTGATCGGAGCGAAAGATCACAACAATGACGCGCTCGTGCCCCCACGCCCAGCAATCCTCAACCAGCAAATATGTATTCCCGTAATTGTGGTCGTTCGTTCCCACGTCGAACACGCCGCCGGCGTCCCTCGTTTCGGAAAAGAATCCGCACTCCTTGATGTAGATGTGGTCAGTGTTCTCAAGGAATGCACCGGCGAAGTCGATGCCCTGCAGTTTAATAAACCTGCTCTTAGTCCTTACATCGCCCAGACGTAAGGGCCGATCGAAGCCATCGCGATGCTCGCTGCGGATCCACACGGCGCCGGGATGCGCGGCCTGGATAGTTGTGAAATGTGCGGCATCGATGCCGTTCGGGGGGAGTGCACAATTTCTGCAATTCGCCGATATGTTGATGTAGCCCGTTGTGGCCGCCGTGTACGCCCCATCGGCTAAGACAAGCGTATCGCCTCCTGCCATGGAGGCGAACGCTTTGGCGAAGGTCTTCCAGGGCGTGAGTTCGGACCGGCCATTATTTCTGTTGCTTCCAACAGGAGAAATGTAATAAGTGGCCGCTGGAATGCTTACTGTGATTGCACCGAACAATAACAAGAACCTGGTTAATTGACGAATGGTCATAAGGGAAATCTGTAACATCGGCACATTCTGGCCCGCTAACATGACGTCCGCGAAAACGGAGCGTTTACTCCTGGACTCCGCAGCAGAGGATAACGCTCGTGGCTAACACAGGAGCGCGGCGCATGCTGGCAGCGTGGGCCGCAAAAGTGGGCGAGAGAAATTCATTCAACGCTCTACCCCGGCGTAATTGCCTGATTGTCATCAATTATCACCGTATTGGGATCGCGGGCACATCGCCGTTCGACACCAACGTATTTTCTGCCACACCGGCAGAGTTTGACGACCAGGTTACGTTTCTGAAAAAGCATTTCGGCATCGTCACAATGGCTGAGGCGATTGCCTTCGCGCGAGGGGAGACATCCTGGCGCGGGGCCGCTGCGTTATTGACGTTCGATGACGGTTATGTGGATGCCTACGATACTGTCTTCCCTATTCTACGCAGCCACGGCGTGCAAGGCTCGTTCTTTTTGCCGACATCGTTCATCGGTACGCATCGTGTTCCGTGGTGGGACGCAATCGCGCATCAGATCTTTGCGACTGATCGAAAAAGTTTAAGGCTCATGTATCCGAAGCGCTTCGAGTTTCCTCTCGACAGCACCAGGCACGGTGCTCTGAAGCGGATGCATTCGCTTTATAAGCATCCGGCAACGGACCCGCAGCGGTTCCTGTCGGCGCTCGAACAGGCAACCGGCGTCGAAGCCCCGGCTGTCACACCAGAGCGCTTATTCATGAATTGGCGCGAAGCAGCGGAGATGGTCGCCGGCGGCATGGCGATCGGCTCGCACACGCACAGCCACGAGCTGCTGTCGCGAATGAGCTGGGCACAGCAACTCGAAGATTTCCGCCGGTCCCGAAACATTCTCGAGGCGCGGCTCGGTGTTCGAGTAGATACGTTGGCCATGCCGGTTGGCTCACGTACCAGCTTTTCCAAATTTACGCCGGCATGCCTCGAAGAGAGTGGTTACCGAGCTGCATTCTCTTTTTACGGCGGCGTCAATCTGGCGCGCAAGACGAACCCGTTCAATATCTGCCGCATCGACGGCGATCTGGACGAGGGCCATTCCATGTTCGTGCTGAAAACACAGCTCGCCGCAGCCGTAGGTCGCACTTTTCGCTAGAAAAACGAGATGTTAGAGATCAACTCAGCTCCCACACTATCCTCGCGCGTACTGGCCACAAGTGCCACACACGTATTTCCGTGGTCCGAGTGGACGCAAGTCGCGCCGCGCTGGCAAGCCCTGGTCGAAAAATCCAACATTTTGTCCTTTTTTGTAACGACAGATTGGGTCACGGCCTGGATCGACACGTTTGGCTCGCAGCTCGAGCCCGAGATCGTATTTTTCGGCGATTTCACGGGCGATTTCGCAGCCTGCATTCTAGTCCGTCGCAGCGAGCGCCGCGGTCCTGTATCGGTGCGCCGTGTGTATCTGAACACCGCGGGCGAAGATGAGCCGGACGAGACGTTTCTCGAACGCAATACTCTGCTGTGCGCAGCCGGGCGCGAGGAGGATGCAGCCGCTGCATTTGTCCGCCACTTATCCGGCGAGTCCTGGGACGAGCTGCTTCTGAACGGATGCTTAGCGACTCCGGTCATCCAGTCGGTCGCGGGCGCATTTGCGGGAATGAAAGCAACCCATGCCCCCCGGACGAATTTCTATGTCGATCTCGCTGCGCTGCGAAATTCCGGCACCGCTTACGAAACCGCGCTTTCATCGAAGACGCGATACAACATCCGCCAAAGTTTGAAGCTGTACGAACAGATGGGGCCGCTTCGTATCCGGTTTGCCTCCGACGAGTGCGATGCACAGACGCTCTTGACGAAGCTGGCGGAGCTGCACCAAAGCCGGTGGGAAGCGCGGGACATGCCGGGCGCGTTCGCATCGGGGAAATTCATGGCGTTTCATCGGTCGCTGATCGCACGCACGTTTTCGAAGCGCGCAGTCGAGCTGGTCGAAATTTCAGCGGGTCAAACACCGGTCGGCTTCTTGTATAACTTCGTGCTCGGCTCGACGATTTCGTTCTACCAGTGTGGATTCAGTTATTCGGAAAATAAGCGTCTCCGCCCCGGTCTGGTGAGTTTGTTCCTTGCGACCGGCGAGTACCTGAAGCGTGGATTCGATGAATTCGACCTCATGGAAGGCGATACCGAATATAAGCGCTCGCTCTCGACGGCAGCACGTGAGCTCGACTGGATCGCGATCGAGCGGCCAACCTGGAAGCACAAGCTCCTCAGCGGGTTGACCATGCTGAAGGACCGTTACGAGGCCAAAAAGGACGAGCTGGTCGGGGGCGCATGAGACAGCCTCTCGTCACAGTCGTAATCCCGAGCTACAACCGCGCTCATTCGATAGGCAACACGCTCGATGCTCTCGTTGCGCAGAGCTACCAAAATTGGGAGGCGGTTGTCGTCGACGACGGATCGGTGGATCGAACCAGGCAAGTGGTTGAGCCCTATCTCGGAGATCGGCGCATACGGTACGTCTATCAGAACAATCGCGGAGTGTCTTCGGCGCGGAATCGCGGACTTGAGCTCGCAACGGGCGACTACATTGCGCTGCTCGATTCCGACGATGTCTGGCACCCCTGGAAGCTGCAGCTGCAGGTCGCGGTCTTCGAGGCGTTTCGAGACATTGTCCTCACCTACACGGATATGTCCGCGGTCGATCCGCTCGGCCGTATGGTCGAGGAGCGGTATCTGCGGACCATGTACTCGGCGTATCAATGGTTCACGAACGAGACGCTATTTGAAACCTCGATCGATCTCGATAAGATCGCGCCCGAAGTGGCCGCTCTCCACCCTCGCAGGCGCGTTTGGAAGGGCTCCATCTTCTCGCAGATGCTGATGGGCAATCTCATTCACACCTCCACGGTGATGATGAGGCGGTCGGTCGCGAACACGGTCGGGCAGTTCAGAACGGATTGGCGGTTCTGCGAGGATTACCACTATTTCACGCGCATCTCGAAAGAGGGTCCGGTCGCGTACATAGATGTGCCATCCATGCTGTACCAGACGGGCATGCCGGACCAGCTCACCGCGCGACGCTATCAGTTCGAAGGCGCGATCAATTACTTGATTTGCCTGCGCGAACTCATCGATAAGAACAGGCGCCGAATTACATTGCCGCCGGCAATGATACGCCGGTCGGTTGCGGATGCGCATCTTTGGGTGGCGGAACTGATGATGATGAGCGACGACTATACCGGCGCCCGCGAGCATTTGATCAACAGCTTGCGCTATCGCATCAGCGGGCGCGGCCTTAAGCAACTCATTGTTGCAAACTTGCCGTCCGCTCTTCGCGACTCATTACGCACTGCATATCGAAGCTTCAAGGCTGTGACGGCATGATCGATTTCAGGCGTTTCTATCGCCACACCGCCATCTATACTGCGGGCAACTTTGTCTATCGGGCGGCTTCGTTCCTGCTCGTGCCGATGTACGTTCATACGCTCTCGCCGGCCACCTTCGGGACGCTCGAACTCATCACCACGACGGTTCTGATCATTCAGGCCGTGCTGTCGTCGGGCGTGGCGCACGCTGCCATGCGGTTCTATTTCGAATACAAAGAGCCGGAAAAGAAAAACGCAGTCATCAGTACGGCTCTCATCGGCAGTTTTCTGTTCGCCGGTTTCGGCGCGCTGCTCTGTGTCATGGCAGCGCCGTGGATCTCGAAAATCGTGTTCCATACCGCCGGATATGCGCTCGCATTCAGGCTGGCGTGTATCTCGCTCGTGCTCGAGATCTCGCGCGAGATCAACCTCTCCTACATCCGCGCCCGAGAGCGGTCGCTTTTGTTCATCGCGATGGCCGTTGTTCAACTCGTCACGCAGGTCGGGGCGAGCATCTTCGCGGTTGTACATCTGCATCTTGGCGTCGTCGGAATCTTATCCGCCAACATGGCCGCGACCTTCTGTGTTTGGATTGTCTTGACTATATTCACGATCCGCGACTGCGGCCTGCGCTTTCAGCCGCGGCTGCTTTTGCCGATTGCGCGCTACAGCCATCCGCTGATGCTTTCGGCTTTGAGCGGCTCTATTTTTCAGAGCCTCGACCGCTACTTCCTGAACGGGTTCGTAAGCCTGCAGGCGCTCGGCATGTACGCGCTTTCCATGCGCTTCGCGAACGTGATTCCCGTCTTCGCTACAACGCCGTTCACAAACAGCTACGGACCGTACCGCTTTTCGATTATGCAGGAGGCGGATGCGCGCACAACCTACGCCCGCATCGCGCGGTATTACATGTTGGCGGCCGGCTTTCTCATGGTTTTGATTGCCGCTTTCTGCCGTGAAGCAGTGCAGCTGCTTGCGTCAAAAGAATACTGGTCGGCTTACAAAGTAGTGCCGCTGCTGATCATTCCCGGCGCTCTGGGCGGATTGAATTATTGTTTCCAGACGGGAATTTACGTTCAGAAAAGCACGAAACAACTCTTCCATATTTCGATCGTTGCCGGCTTCATCAATCTTGCCGGTCTGATTCTCTTCATCCCGCGATTCGGAGTGCTGGGCGCTGTGATGGCAAGCGTCATCGCGTTCGCGTATACGATTACGCACACGTACAGAACGGCGCAAAAGCTCTTCCGGGTTCCGTATCAGCTCGGAAAAATCGGCCGTATTTTTGCCGTGGTCTGTGCGCTCGCGGCGATTTCGTCGCACATCCAAATCGACCAGATCTGGCACGCCATCGTGTTGAAACTGCTTTTCGTTGCGCTGTATCCGGTTGTCGTTGTAATAGTCGGCGCGTTCGAGGCCCAGGAATTGCGCAGCATGCTCGCGTTCTTGCGGCCGTTTGCCATCAGAGAGCAAGCCCGGAGTATTGCATCGTGATGCAGCTCGGTTTGCTGATTTACTGCTTTTTACTGCTCATCCGGCCGGCCGACTGGGTGCCATCGGTCCTGCATTGGCCGTTGGAATTTACTGTCTTAGGACTCACGGGAGTCATAGCCCTGGTGCAGGCCTTAAAGGGTCGCGCAACCGGCGAAGCGCCTCCCATCTCGCGCATGGTTCAGTTCGTGCTCCTTTGGCTTGTCGCAATCCTACTTTCGAACGTCAGCAAAGGGAATTTCGACGCAGCCGGCACTATCACGTTCGAATACATCAAGAAGTGCATCATTGCGCTAACGTTCTGGCTCGCTCTCCGCAGCATCGGCAACATTCGCTCGCTCACGCTGCTGATGGTGATTCTGGGCGGCGCTCTGGGGTACCAAGGCATTTATCAGAAAGCGCATGGGTTCGGCTGGGCCGGGCAGCCGCTCTACTGGGACAACCGCATCTGCTGGATCGGCTTATGGGACGGCGCGAACGTTCTGTCCCTGGTCTTCGTTACCGCGGTGCCGTTCGCCTTCGAAATTATCCTCGGCAAGTGGAATTGGATATTGAAAGCAATTGCATTGGGATCGCTCGGGCTCATGCTCACGGGCCTGGTATTAGCCGCATCGCGCGGAGGCTGGGTCGCACTCGCTGTGACGACGCTGATCTACTTCTCCCGTCGCGTCGGCAAGCGCGGCCTCATTGTCGGCGTGATTCTGCTCGCAGGCTGTGCTGTGATTGCGCCTTCCCGGCTCTCGCGCAATGACGAGCGTGACAGCAGCTCGACATCCGGCCGCATCGACATGTGGGCCGAAGGTATCGAGATGTACAAGTCGAACCCCGTCTTCGGAATCGGCAAGGGGCAATTTATGAATTACACGAACATGCTAATCGCACATAACGCGTTCGTGCAGAACATGGGCGAGACCGGAACGCTGGGCCTGTTTGCGTGGATTGGTCTGATCTATCTCGCTTACAAGTCGCTGCGAACCGTCCGCGCGGCCTCGCCTTACATCGCGGATAAGCGCATCCTCCGCATGAACGACGCGGTGTTCGCCAGTTTGACCGGCTATCTTTCCGCATCCATGTTTATTTCGACGGATTTCGATCTGCTGTATCTCATGCTCGGCCTCGCCGGCGCCATGTTCATTGTTACGCGCCGCGAAACCGGCTTGCCGCTCGAAATCAACTTTGGGCGGCGCGATGTCAGAAATGTTCTGTGCTGTGTCTTTGGCGGCGTCATTGCAATCTGCGGCATAACCATCGGAATGTCTCATTAACCATGAGCGCGCCACGTCCCAAGGTCATGCATATCGTTCTTGCGCTCAATGTGGGGGGGCTGGAGCGTCTTCTCGCGAATCTAAGCGGCTGTCAGGCAATGAGGGATTTCGATCAACTCGTGTGTTGCCTCGATGAGCTCGGTACGCTCGCTCCCGAAATCGAGCGGAATGGCGCGAAAGTTTTCATAGAACGCCGCGGGCCGGGCTTCGATTTCCAATTGGTATTTCGGCTGGCACGCCTGTTGCGCGGCGAGCACGTCGCGGCTGTTCATACCCATGCTCTCGATCCCATGCTTTATGGCGCGCTTGCTGCCAGGCTGGCTGGCGTTCCCGTACGGGTGCACACGCAACACAGCGCGTTTCTCGATTCGTGCTCGCGCGCCGACCGCTGGAAATTCCAGCTTGCGAGTCGCAGCTTCACACATCTCATTGCTGTATCCGAGCAGACACGCCAGGGAATGCTACGCAGCGGAGCGTCACGAAAGCGCACGCACACCATATTGAATGGCATTCAGCCCCGCAGGAATATGCGAGATATTACGACGCGGAAATCTGCGCGACTGGTAATCGGGTCCGTTGGTCGCCTGTCGCCGGAAAAGGGCATCGACCGGCTCATCCGCGCTTTCGCTGCACTGCACAGTCGGTATCCGGCTGCAGCTCTTCATATCGTAGGCGACGGCCCCGAACGCAGCTCTCTCGAAGCCCTCGCGCGCGAATTGTGTGTTGCCGCTTCGGTGAAATTCCTCGGCCGGAGTTCGGACGTCTTCAGCGCGCTTCAGATGATGGACATCTTCGTCCTGCCGTCCTTGACAGAGGGAATTCCGCTTGCACTGCTCGAGGGGATGTCCGCCCGCCTTCCCGTCATTGCGACCGCTGTGGGCGGGGTTCCCGAAGTCGTTGTCGATGGCGTTTCGGGCATGTTGATTCCGCCCAACGATGTTCCAGCTTTAACCAACGCGCTGGGCCGCCTCATGGCAGATTCCGCCGTCCGCGAGTCTTTGGCCAAAAATGCCGTCGCGCGTGTCGAACAGCAGTTTTCACTCGCGGCTATGGCAAACAAATACCGCTCAATCTACCAGGAGTCAGACGCAAGATGCCGCAGCTTGGCCGCTTAGAAACTACGTTCCAAGAACCGTTCTTATCGCAATTTATTGCATTGATAACCGCCGGCGCCGGCAGTCAGGACATCCACGACGCGCCGGAATCCATAGGCTATGCCCAGGCCAACGATAGGGACAGCCGCCTCGTGCGCAATGAAATCGAACGCGCCGAGTGCCATTCGCGCAACATCTGCAGATACATCGCGGATATGTCCCCACGGCGCATCTTAGACGTGGGTTGCGGCACGAGCGCCCTGTCCGTTGCTCTCGCGTTGGCCTTCCCCGCGGCACAGGTCGAGGCTTTCGATACCGATCCCAGCTCCATCGAAGCAGGCCGAATCAGAATTGCAGGTTATGGACTGTCGGATCGCGTGAACCTCCGGAC
>JAFAQG010000300.1 GCA_019246575.1 Acidobacteriaceae bacterium | reverse complement strand
TTTCATGGCGAAGTATTGCTCAGTATCGAACATCAGCATTGCGATAAGCCTAGAGACGGAAAATCTCGAGCCGAGAGGATTCGTTGTTTGGAAGAACGGCAAAGTTCAAGAATTGGCGCCGAGTCTCACGGATACGCCGCGGGATCGCGCTCGGCCGGCTCAAGCAGGCCCGCCACCGCCAACACGCGACTCGCTGCTAGCTCTGCCGCCGCCCGACCTGTACGCGGAGCCTCAAACAGCACTGGTGCCCGCTACCGGTTTCCCACCGCCGACGCCGAGTACCCCAGTTCTTTCGAATCCCGTGTTAATCGTAATCGGCACGGTCATCGTATCTTTGTTCACGTATGTCGGGGCACACGTCTGGTTGAAGCCATTCCTTATCAAAGTAGCGGGTGCAGGGGTCGTGAACGCTGGAAACGTAACACACTATCCTGCGTCCGGTCTGGGGCTGAAAGTCGATCAGACAGGCTCAGCAATGGAGTTGACCTGGGACACTGCGTCACCGGTGATCCAGAATGCTCGATCTGGCAAGCTCATGATCACAGATGGAAGCGCGAGACGAGAATTCCATTTAGATCGAGAGCAACTTAGGAACGGACGGATCATTTACAATCCGCTGCTCGGCGACGTTACTTTCCGAATGGAGGTTCTGGATTCATCGGCACACGGCGTCGATGAATCCATCCGTGTTTTGCGCGCGTCATTCACCGAAACGACGCCGCTCGACCAAACATCTAGGGCGGTTTCCCGAGTTCCCAGCAGTTACGACACCGTTGCGCCACCCGCCGGAACATTGAAAGCAGAGGTTCGCACTCCGGCGAGAACGAGCCCAACTCCTGTTTCAAACGAAACCGGTTACTCATCAATCGCGGATGCAACGAACCGCGATAACCCAAATGCTTCGAAGCCTGCCACAACGCCCCCTAAGGGCGAACAGCCCGACCTTGCAATCGAAGTTGGGAATCGGTCACCCGCCTCGGAGGAAGCGACTCAGCGCGCGAAGACGACAATCGCGGGGAACAGCGCTTCAGTTGACCGGCATGTGGGGGAGACAGAACTTAGCGCGCCGCGAGATTTGAACGGACAGGATTCGAAGCAAGCCGTGGACGCAACGCCAGCCCTGCCGAGTCCTTTCGAAGAGGCGTTCTCTTCGCCTCAGAATTCCGTTGCTTCTCTGACAGGCGCGAACAACACGAGCCTGCTCACTCCTGCAAGAGTACTGAGCCCCTACTACCCGAATCTCGATAAAAACTCACACCCGCCCTTAACGACGGATCTCTTTGTACCCGTGACGGTGACAGTCAGCGACAGTGGCACTGTAACATCCGCTACTCTGATGCCGTCCCCATCACCCGTGCCTCCGTATTTCGCTGAGCAGGCCATCAATGCCGCACGTCTTTGGCGCTTCTCGCCGGCAAGGGTGAATGACAGAGCCGTACCTTCTCAGACGGAGATCCAATTTCACTTCACGCCCGCTCAGTAGCTCAGCGATTGTCGCACTGACATTCGGACTGGTGGCGACCGTACAGCCCATGCCCATATTCAACGATGCGCCGGACGCGGCGCGTGCCCACCTTGATACAGAATTTAGTGTTACGATCCAGATCGCAGCGGAAAACCTGGAGACTATCACGCCTGAACCCGATTCAGGAACGGAAGTCGCCACCTCGAAGGGCGCTTCCGATGCCTCTGTTAACGCTCCGACGTACGCGCCCCTGCCCCCGGCGCGTGCCGCACTGGATCGTTTCTTGCCTCGGTCCATCGTTCTAGACCTCAGCCCCTCTCGGGGCGCTGGTTTGAAAACAAGTACGCGCACAATGCCGATTCGTGTGCTTGTCGGCGATGCTCACCCGATCGTTCTCACCGGATTGCGTGCCGTTTTGAAGCGCGATCCGGCCATCCAGATTGTTGGTGAGGCGGTAAATGAGGCAGCACTGCTCGAGAAAGCGGGAAAACTCGACCCCGACGTCGTGCTCATGGATTTCGACATCGCCGGTGCGAACCGGTTGAGCATTCTGCATGATCTTCGGTCAAAAGCAACGAGATCGAAGACGCTCCTATTTACATCGCATACATGGAACGATCATTTCGTAGAAGCGATCAGAATCGGTTGTTCTGGAATCGTGCTGAAAGAGAACGCTACCGCGGTTATCGCACAAAGTATCCACGCAGTTCAACAAGGAGGACTGTGGCTTGACTTGGGAACCACAGCCGCCATCGTTCGCGAGTTCGCCGCCAGCGCTGAGTTGCCAACCATTCGCATCAAACGCAAGTCGAGCTCCAGAGTAAGAGCACTTAGCAATCGAGAGCGCGATCTGATTCTGTTCGTTGCCATGGGTAAGAAAAACAAGGAAATCGCTGAGCGGATGTCGATTTCTGAACAGACGGTCAAAAATCAACTTCATTCGCTGTGCCAAACCCTTGGCGTGTACGACCGATTGGGGCTCGTGTTATACGCAATCTCCACGCGGTGCCTGGCAGTCGCAGAGTGGCCCGAAGGTTCCCATCTGCCAATGACACTGGCATAGCGGTGTGCACGGGCCACCGCAAAAGCGCGACGACAATCTCCAAAGATCCGCCTCCATAAATGCGTTCCCGCATCCTGGCACGCCGGATGGCAATCTAATGGATGGTGCT
>JAFAQG010000292.1 GCA_019246575.1 Acidobacteriaceae bacterium | reverse complement strand
GCCCAAAACGGCGCCTGTCGGACCGATCAGATGGACGTTTCCGTGTGATGCGACGAGTCCACCAGAGGCAGAGAAGGCGACAGCATCAGCGGGAGCCAAGATCTGCTCACCTGTGATGAAATTGTTCGGGAGGCCGTAAACGGCGCGCGCGGTCCCGTCTGCGTATCGGACGAAGCCAATCTTAGGAGCACCGACTTGTGCGTCCAGCAAGCACGAAATTGAGGTAACGACAACTACGGTAATGAGCGTGCAAAGCTTCATGGGTACCCCTACTGGCTGAGAGTTCAGAGTTTAGTGCGGTCCGCCGACGCTGATTCCAGGCGATCCGATCGAGATCCCGGGACCGGTGTTGGAGGCGCCGCTGCTCGATTTTTTGCCCATCATCGCGACTCCGGCTCCGCCCGCTGCGGCTGCCACCGCCGCCAAAATGATCCACTTGGTTTTACTGCTATGAGCCTTCTCCGCTCCGGGAGCATTGACGACTGAGACCGCAGGCTGTTCGTTCTGCGCCGGCGTTAAGGGCGCGGCGGCGGGTCTGGGGGAGATGGCTGTCGATCTTAGATCGGGAGCCTTTGCCAGTTGCCCTAGCGCCGTGACCTCGACCTTCGGTTCGACCGGTGGGGAGGCTGGCACAACAGGTGGGGCGTCAGCGTGCAACTCAACCGGCGGGGGCGCTTCGGGTATTACTGGTGAGGACGGAGGCGGAACAGCGGCAACTTGCGAAGAGGTGAGCGTTAGCTGGATCAGAATCCCCGAATGAGCTGTTCCCTTTGTGGCCGTGGCTCGAATCGCGACCAAGCCTGGCGTGGAGGCCCACAGAATGCCGCTGATCTTGGCCCGGCCGGTTTGATCGGTATACGCCACTGCGGCGTGTGTGCCATCGGCAAATTTCCCGCTCGGGGCAGCGTCTGGCAATCGCATAGTCACGACAGCGTCAGGAACAGCGGTGCCACGGGAATCGGTGACTTGGATCAGAAATCCCTTAGTGGAATGGGAATTAACCGGAATTTCCGCGCCGTCGCTTTCAATCAGCCGGAGCTGTAGATCCTCAGGAGGTGCGCCGTTCGAGGATGGTGTGGCTCCGGTTACGGGAGTTTGCGCCGAAATCGGTCCAATAACAAGGATCGGGGCAAGAATAAGGGAAACAAAACGGCTAATGCGTCGCATGCGGCCTTTTTTAGCCGCAGTCGACTACATAAGCTGGATCAAGACAACGGTGATGTTGTCAGGCCCGCCAGTCTGTCTTGCGGCGTCGACAAGATAGTGGCATTTCTCTGGGAGAGATTTCTGCGAATCGAGAGTCTGGTGCAAGATTTTTTCTTCGAGAACTCCATGCAAGCCGTCGGAACACAGAAGAATCTGATCTCCGGTGTTTAGATGCAGGAGACGGCAGTCCACCCGAAGCTCATCCATTGAGCCGACGGCCATCGTCAAGACATGCCGCATAGGATGTTTGCGTAAGGCTTCGTCCGTTAGCCCGAGCTGCGATCCCACTTCATTCACCCACGTTTGATCGTGCGTAATGAGAGAGAACTCACGATTTGAGCAAAGATAAGCGCGGCTGTCGCCGACGCTTGCCACCTGAACTTCGCCGTTATGAACGGCGCGGACAGCCAGCAGGGTAGTCCCCATGCCGTCGAGCTCGGGGTTCGTGCGGGCAGCCTCTCGCACTGCGCGGTTAGCCTCGATGAAACTGTGTTCGAGGGCCTCAAGTCCTGGGTCGTTTGGAGAGCTCAGCAGGATTTCGTAGACCTTTTCCGCGCTCAGGCGCGAGGCGTATTCGCCTGCATTTGCCCCGCCCATACCGTCGGCAAGAACGAAAATGCCGGACGCGCTGTCGCTAATGAAGTAATCCTCGTTATTGGGGCGGACACAGCCGGCATCTGAAAGGCCGAAAGCCTCTAGCATTCAAGTTTTTGATTATAGTACTGATGTGAAGTTGTCATCCGATAAGGATGCACCCTGTGGAGTGGCTCCTGTGTTTATTGCAATTTCGTGTTCAGTCTCAAAAAGCGCGCCGCGTTGTTGAAAAGAATTGACCTGCCCCCATCCCCGCTCACCATCAGGCCAACTGCACTGCCGATTGTCATATCCTCAAATGAGCGGATTTCGGGGGCAGGTCACCGACCTTTCAGATCTTACGGACCGGTAAGGCAATTCGCGTTTCCAGCCAAATCGGATGTAAGCGGGCCGCTCAGGCGCCTTTCTGTGCGCGGCGATACCAAAATTCGGCTCTTTTCCTATTCGTTT